>NZ_JBVFXW010000011.1:0-71984 GCF_055522395.1 Psychrobacter sp. TPE 89C | reverse complement strand
TTTAACCTAGAATGACTAGGCGTCAAAAATTTCACTGCATATTGCCTAAAAAATAGTGACTGCCAGCACCACATTTGAATGTTCAACAGACCCTAATGCTTATCCTGCTTTTGCACTACCATTAAAATACAGTGCTATAAAAACTCTCGTAATATTTGATTGAGATAACGCTGTCCTAATATAGTTGGCTGTAATCGCTCAGCACTGTCTGTCAATAAACCTTGAGCCACGAGCTTGTCTACTGATGGTGCAATACTATTAGCACTTAGTCCTGTTCTTTCTTGAAACAATGACCAAGCAACCCCGCCATGTAAGCGCAGTGCATTTAGCATAAACTCACTGACCAACTCATCACTGTCAATTTCTTGCCAGCCCACCATCTTAGGTGCGTTTTGGCTGACAGTAGATTGCTTATTAGCAGCCAAATGCCCTACATAATCCTTAGGCAATCGCGACTTACTAAAACGATAAATGCCAGACTGTATTAACAACTCACTCTTTAACGTTTTATTCGTTTCTGCTGTTTCGCTAGCTTTGTGATGCATCGTCGCCTTATGACTAACTGTCACTTTGCCATGCGCACCAGCCCCAATGGCCAAATAATCCCCAAATTGCCAATAATTGACATTATGACGACACGGCTGATCGGATGCGCCTGCCCAAGCGGACACTTCATAATTGTTGTAGCCCAATTGCTGCAATAGCGCTTGACCTGCTTGTTCAATATCTGCCAAATTGTCTTCGTCTGGCAAAATAGGCTGACTACGATAAAACACGGTATTGGGCTCAATCGTCAGCTGATACCAAGAGATGTGTGTCGCCCCTGCATCGTGCGCCATTTGAATATCATCCAACGCTTCGCTCATCGTTTGTTGTGGCAACCCATGCATCAAATCGACATTGACGCGCTCAAAACCAGCAGCGCGTGCAGCGTGAATGGCAGACAGTGCTTGAGCAGGATCGTGTATGCGTCCAAGCGTGGTCAACTTATCAGCAGCAAAGCTTTGTACACCAATTGACAGACGATTGATACCAACATCTAGGTATTGAGCAAAGGGCGCATGCTCTAGCGTGCCAGGATTGGCTTCCATGGTCACTTCTATATCATCAGCGAATGTAAAGGTATTGCGTAAGCTAGCGAATAGTCGTCGATACTGTGCAATCGGTAATAGCGATGGCGTGCCTCCGCCGATAAATATTGAACTAATCTCGCGCCCTTGTGCTAGTGATTGCTGCATGTTTGCATCTAGCAGCAATGCATCTACGTATTCGTCATACATCGATATCTGACTGTCTATCGGTAACTCATGCGAGTTAAAGTCACAGTAAGGGCATTTTTTTACACACCACGGTATATGAATATATAACGCTAGTGGAATGGTACTCACCTCTATTACGCCCGCATTATCATTATTGAAGGCATTAATATCAGTTGAACCGTGAACAGATTGAATATTTGACATAAAGGGATTTATCTATAAATGCGTTGCTGCTGTCATTAGCAGAAAGTAGCGCTAGGATAACGCCTAAATTCAGTAAAAAAAAGACTCTCTTAAAGAAAATCCCTGCAATAACAAAACCAGTAACAAACACTCATGTTAACTACATCCACTTATTGGCAAAATAGCTACTACTAAAGCTACTATCATCGGTTAACGGCTGGTAAATATTCAACACCCCCTAACAAAACTATAATAATTAACAGGATAAAAATATGGCTTACTGGTTGATGAAATCTAATCCAAAGTTTTTTGGTATTAAGGATTTGCAGCGTTTAAAAACGGATCGTTGGGATGGCGTACGTAATTATCGTGCGCGCAACTTTATGCGCGATGACATGAAAGTCGGTGACCAAGTAATTTTTTATCATTCTAGCGCCAAACCATCAGGCGTGGCTGGCATCATGACGATTAGCAAAGCGGGCTACCCTGATCCCACCCAGTTCCATCCTGAACACCGTCACTACGATCCTATTGCAACCGAAGATGAGCCACGCTGGTATATGGTAGACGTCAAATTTGAGCAGGCCTTTACTGATGTCATACCACTCCTAGATCTTAAGTTTTTGCCCGCGCTTGAAGATTCATTGTTACTCAGAAAAGGCTGTCAGCAGTTGACGGTCATTCCGCTAGAGCCAAAGCATTGGCAAGCGATTATAGATATGGCAGAGACGCTGGATCTCATATAAAAGTTCATACTTTTCTTTTTTTATATTTCTTTATAGTTGTCTTGTATCCATCATCATTGCGAGCCTCTGAAACATTGACATTATAGCCCAGCTTCTTTACCATCTTATTTATTTATGACCTGTCAATCCACCCTTTGGATCGACGGGTTATTTTTATTTTAGTGCCGTCACTTTTTTTCATACTCTATTTATCTACTTAGGCAACATTATAGGCTTGCTCATATTATTTATCGGAGTATTATCGTCGGCACTATTCTCATCTCATTGTTTCGTTTTATCTCCCTGTCTCGCTATTAGGGTCTGTTGAACATTCAAATGTGGTGCTGGCAGTCACTATTTTTTAGACAATATGCAGTGAAATTTTTGATGCCTAGTCATTCTAGGTGAAACAATTTCGCCATGTATTGGCAAAAAATAGTACTGCCCTGAAGGGCTGATGCTAAAATCACCCCAAACGTTGTTGCAAGCCTAGCTAAGGTCTCGACATTATCGTCGACTTGCGCCTAGTTTGGTGCAATTTTAGCAATCAGCAGCCCTAATATTTGAATGTTCAACAGACCCTAGTTTATTGATGGCAGGTTTTGCTCGTTCCTAATAAATACCGTAAAGAATAAAAAGTTGCTCACTATGGTTTTCCCATTATCCTTTAGAGATTTTAAAAGCTACAGCTTACGTTTAGGTGTGCTCGCACTACCTATCTTGATTACCCAATTTTGCCAAGCGGCACTTGGCGTAGTCGATGCTATTATGGCAGGTCAAGTCTCTGCGCTCGATTTGGCTGCCGTTGCCGTTGGTTCTGGTATTTGGCTGCCATTATTTTTATTAGCCACTGGTATTTTGATTGCTACCACACCGCTCATTGGTGAGGCAATTGGTCAAAACAAGCATGACCAAGTACCTCATATCACGCAGCAATCCTTATGGACTGCTGGTGTCATTGGTATTATTGGCTTTATTGTGGTTAATTTGGCCCCAAACGTACTTGGAATCATGGGGGTGCCTGAAAACATCCAGCCAATCGCTACGCAATATTTACATGGTGTCTCGTTTGGTTTCCCTGCACTGGCTGTCTATGCCGTCCTACGTAGTTATTGCGAAGCCCTTGGACGACCTGAGCCCGTCACCGTCATTAGTATCATTGGTCTATTGGCAGATATTCCGCTTAACTATATTTTTATTCATGGTTTATTCGGTATGCCTGAGATGGGCGGCGCAGGCTGCGGTGTCGCGACGGCCTTAGTATTATGGATAAATGTATTACTACTTGCTGCTTATACCAGCTTCACTAAACGACAGCAGTTTGCCAGCACACGGTTCTTTTATGGCTTTGCCAGTCCCAATCGTGAACAGATCAAAAAACTGCTGAAATTGGGTATTCCAATTGGTATCTCGATATTTTTTGAAGCAAGCCTATTTAGCTTAGGTGCCCTAGTTATCAGTCCCTTAGGTGAGATAGCAACAGCATCGCATCAAGTAGCATTGGCGGTAACCTCGCAGCTATTTATGATACCCATATCAGTCGCCATGGCGCTGACTATTATGATATCCAATCGCTTCGGCGAAAAAAACCTACTGGCATTACGACAAGTACAAGCCACAGGGCTGATTTGGACCGTATTGATTGCATTGACTTGTATGCTTGGCATATGGCTGTTTAGACCACAACTGGCAGCAGCATTTACTGACAATCCAGTGGTCAGAGCACAAGCCATGCACTTGCTCATCTTTGCACTTGCTTATCAGTTATTTGATGGCTGGCAAGTCAACATTGCTGGTATATTGCGCGGCATGCAAGACACGACCATACCAATGTGGGTCACGCTCTTCTGCTATTGGTTAGTCGCTCTACCGCTCGGTATTTACTTGGTGCGTTTCACTGACGTTGGTGCCCAAGGGTTTTGGATGGCATTAATCACAGGGTTGTTTTTATCGTCTATTCTACTGACTCTGCGACTGCGCTATCAACAGAGACGCTTAACGGCGAAGTGGGCCTAGCGGCCTATCTAAACCATATTTATCTAACATATAGTTGATCCAAACAATTTCGATACAAGGAAGCCGCGTGCAAGCTATACATTAGTATGGTTAGTGAGGATGACGATGTAGCGGATTTATATGGATTTGACTATAGTATCTCGTAACCATCACTGGCGCTATATGGTCACATAGACTATGATAAATCATTGAGCATTTCTTACGCATAACATATGCATACGTCATAATATGTAAAAAATCTCAGTTAACAACTGTACATCGATTGCTCATTGACGTGAATATAGGTATCATTAGCAATTATCTGCACAATATTTAGTTACACTATTTCTCGAATTTAGTACAAGGCAAAATTAAAACTATGGATATTGAAAAAATACGCACTCTGATCGCACTCATGGAAGAAAGTGAACTGGTTAATTTGGAAATCAGCTCAGACGACGAACACATTAGTTTGACTCGTCACTATGATGCCCCTGCACCAACGATGATGGCTGCTCCTACTGCGAGCGCGGCTCCCATTGCTGCCGAAGCAAAACCTGCGGTAAAAGCCGGTAGCGTTGAGACATCACCAATGGTTGGCGTTTACTATTCAGCGCCTAGCCCTAATGACCCACCTTTCATCAAGGTTGGACAAAAGGTACAGGCTGGTGACACGCTCGGTATCATTGAAGCCATGAAAATCATGAATCCGCTTGAGGCAACCCAAAGTGGCGTCATTGACGAAATCTTAGTCGATAACTCTGAAGTAGTACAGTTTGGCCAACCTATCGTACGCTACAAAGCATAACGATAACTTTCGCCATACTTTATCTCATTATGATTGAGACCTCGTTACCATTTGGCATCTGAGTTTGGGTTATAGTGCATTAACTATAATAGCTTAGCGTCACGATGCCAAAATAGCGACTCTATCAATGACTGCCGCTTCGACAAGGATGACCCCATGATAAAAAAACTGCTCATCGCCAATAGAGGTGAGATTGCCCTACGTATCGTTCGAGCTTGTAAAGCGCTTGGCATAGAGACTGTCGGTGTCTATTCCACGGCTGATGCCAACTTGATGCACTTGCGTTTTGTTGATGAGGCAATCTGTATTGGCAAACCTAATGCCAATCAAAGCTATCTTGATATCAATACTATTCTAACCGCTGCTGAAATCACTGGTGCCGATGCCATTCATCCTGGCTATGGTTTTTTATCAGAGAATGCTGAATTCGCTGAACAAGTTGAAGAAGCTGGTTTGACCTTTGTTGGTCCTAATGCTGATCATATCCGCTTAATGGGCAATAAAGTTTCTGCTATTAATGCTATGAAAAAAGCGGGTGTACCTACCGTACCTGGTTCTGTTGGTGCTGTGACACTACATAACGCTGAAGAACAAGCGCGCAATATCGGCTTTCCACTATTGATCAAAGCAGCTTCTGGCGGCGGTGGTCGTGGTATGCGTGTCGTTGAGCGCTTCGAAGAAGTGATCGGACAAGTACAAGCCGCCAAACAAGAAGCTGAGCTATGGTTTGGTGATGATACGGTCTATATGGAGCGCTATCTACAAAACCCGCGCCACGTAGAAGTACAGGTACTTGGTGACGGTAACGGTAACGCTATCCATCTATATGACCGTGATTGCTCATTACAGCGTCGCCATCAAAAAGTGCTAGAAGAAGCGCCTGCACCAGATATCCCTGACGACGTACGCGAGCCTATTTTAAGAGCCTGTGTTAAAGCATGCGAGCTCGTGAAATATCGTGGAGCAGGTACGTTCGAATTTTTATTTGAAAACAACGAGTTCTTCTTTATTGAAATGAATACTCGTGTACAGGTTGAACATCCTGTGACTGAAATGATTACTGGCATTGATGTGGTCGTTGAGCAGCTTAAGATTGCAGCTGGTTATGGCTTGTCTTATCGTCAAAGCGAAATTGAAATCCAAGGCCATGCGATTGAATGTCGTATCAATGCTGAAGATGCTGCGACCTTTGTTCCTTGCCCTGGCACCGTTAGTCAATTGTTTGCGCCAAGTGGATCAGGTGTGCGTTTTGACTCGCACCTATACCCTGGATATGAGATACCGACCTATTATGATTCATTGATCGGTAAGCTTATTTGCCATGGCCAAACACGTCAGCAAGCGATATCTAAAACGTTGCATGCACTCGATGAATTAGTGATTGAAGGTATCAAAACCAATATACCGCTACATCGTGATGTGATTTTGGCAGATGATAACTTTGTTCATGAAGCGCAAAATATTCATTATCTCGAAAGAGAGCTTTTGACTGCGAACAAAGAAAAAGCCAAGTCATAAGTTATTCAACTGGCTCAGAACCTAAAAAAACGCTATCTAAATAGATAGCGGTTTTTTTATTTGTATAAGTAATAGATTTAGGTAAAGTGCTTGATGCTAGATAGCTATATGATGATGCATATAGCCATATGTAGAAATCGATGAGCGGTGATCGATGATAAATACCTGACCTCTATGGCAACACCTTATGAAAATTCATAAAACATTCCTTTCCTTCAGGATCTGCACACCACTGCATCTGATTGCCATCGTGATTCAAAAAAGCAATCAAGGCTTCGCCAGTCTGGTCAACTTGATTACCAGAGCAGTCTATTTCATTATTATCAGAGACCGTTCTAATAGCAATGACTGGTAGCCCCTCCTCTCGGTGCGTGACCAAATAACGACTGTAAGTTCGCTCTTTACCGCTCACTGCCCACATCTCATTGTCAGCCCCAAAATTATACAACTCGCGGCACTGATTTGGCTTTTTCGCAGATGTGCTCAATGTTGTATTCATATTAGGCTTGATATCAAAAACACGATTTTCACTTTGTGAGAAAATACCGCCCTCTATACTAGCCATTGCTTTAGGCTCGGTACTCTCTGCCTGTTGGGGAGATTTCAGCGTGTCTTTCTCCGCTTTGGCTTCTTTTGTCATCGTAATTGGACTATCTAAGTCGATCTCCCATTGTCCTGCAATAGCTGGACTAATATGGGTAGTAATGGTCGGCTTAGTGATAATTTCACCATTCGCTGGCACTGAAGCCAGAATAGATGCCAATGTCACTGAAGCAAAGGATAGAGGTTCCATGATTAACCTTATGTTTATATTAATATAATAATAGGTACTATATACATTAGCGTAAGTCTTAGACACCAAAAACACAAGTAATATTATGCTATTGGTCTTAGCACGCTAAGCAGCTCAAATATAGACTGTGTTGCGGTAGCACGCTCTAAAATGGCTTTTCTTTTTCTTATGCAAAAAAATAACACCATCACTTCACTTGCTATAAATAAGCAAGAAGCGATGATGTTATCTTAAACTTAATGCTTTTTAGTATTAAGCAGTAGTCACAGTGCCAAGTGCTTGAGCAAAGGCTGATAATGCACCTTTTAGCATGGCTGACACAGTGCTACTACAAGTACCGATACCTGAGTAAACCTCACCATCGACATTTAGCTGAATATAAGCCGCTGCGTTGGCATTGGTTTTGTTATCACGATTGGTGTCATCGTCGATGCCATCACCGCTATTGTGCTGCGGATTGATCGCATGTTCAGCATAATTGATAACATGTATCGACTTGCCTGTATGCTGAGCAAGACCATCGATGAATGATGACAATGGACCGTTACCCGTACCATCAATATTAATGGTTTCGCCATTCATTTGTACTTGACCGTCAAAGCACACTTCACCCGCTTTATTATTGACACTATAATCTAATAGCTCAAACTCACCTTGCTGTAGATAGGTGTTTTCAAAGGTCTGTAAAATCTCATCATTTTGCAATTCACGTGCTGCACTTTCAGCTTGCTTTTGCACCACACCGCTAAAGTCGATTTGCATCCAACGCGGTAAGTTAAAGCCATAATTACGCTGCAAGATATAAGCGACACCGCCTTTGCCCGACTGACTGTTGATACGCACAACGTCTTGATAGCTACGACCAATATGCGCCGGATCAATCGGTAAATAAGCCACATCCCACACGTTGTCTGTTTCGTCTTGATGCTTTTCATTATAGTCGAGAGATTTTTTGATGGCATCTTGATGCGAGCCACTGAAAGCGGTAAATACTAGCTCACCGACATAAGGATGACGCGGATGCAAAGGCAAATTATTACATTCGCTAACGACCTGAACGATTTCACTCATATTACTGAAATCAAGATCCGGATCGATGCCTTGGCTAAACAAGTTCATTGCCATGACCATAATATCCATGTTACCGGTACGCTCGCCATTACCCAATAACGTCCCTTCGATGCGATCCGCACCAGCCAATACACCAAGCTCAGCAGCAGCAACCGCACAGCCACGGTCATTATGCGTATGCAAACTAACAATCACATGCTCACGCTGGGCAAGATGACGGCAAAAATACTCAACTTGATCAGCGAAGACGTTAGGCATAGACGCTTCAACCGTCGCTGGTAAGTTAAAGATTACTTCCTGCCCATGTTGTGGTTGCCATACTTCACAGACTGCATCACAGACTTCTACTGCATATTCAGTCTCTGTTTGGCTAAAACTTTCTGGTGAATACTGAAAAACCCATTCTGTCTCAGGATATTTCGCGGCATATTGCTGCAATAGCTTGGCACCCGTAATAGCAATTTCTTTAATCTCGGCTTTGTCTTTGCCATAGACTTTTTCACGTTGAATACGGCATGTTGAGTTATACACGTGGACAACAGCACGCTTTACACCTTTTAATGATTCAAAGGTACGAGCAATCAAATGCTCACGAGCTTGTACCAAAACCTGCAAAGTCACATCGTCAGGCACATGGTTTTCTTCGATAAGTTTACGAGCAAAATCGAACTCAACTTGCGCAGCTGATGGAAAACCAATTTCAATCTCTTTAAAACCTACATCGACTAGGGTTTCAAAAAAACGCATTTTTTGTTCGATAGTCATCGGATCAATCAGTGCTTGGTTACCATCACGCAGATCCACACTTGCCCATATCGGTGATTTCTCAATTGTTTTGCTCGGCCAAGTACGATCTGGCAACGATGGTACAAATGCAAATGGACGATATTTTTTATAATCAAACGCGGCATTTTTGGGTGTAACCTTTGCAGTCGTAGCGGCTACAGTGCGTGTGGCTTGGTCAGACATAATCAATCCTTAGAAAGTATGGGAATTTATATTTTAGCTAAATGGCTGATGACTAGGTCAATCTTTCTCATAGGAGATAACCAATGTTTATGTCATTATAATATCAAAGTTTGCAAGATAGAAATCGGCTTTATTTTATTAAATTTTAGGTTTTTTTAGTGGAAAAGTTTACATTGATAAGTATAATTAAATGAATTCACTAATAAGGTCATAAATTATGCCAAGTAGCCCTTTTGATAGCACCTCTTTGGCCGATATAGATGAGACTGATAGACAGTTATTACGCTTGTTACAGACTCAGGCACGCATGAGCATCACAGAGCTTGCTGAGCACGTGAACCTTTCAGCCACCCCTTGTGCTCGCCGTATTAAACGCTTAGAAGATGCTGGCGTTATCACTGGCTATTACACCAAAACGGATGCGCAAAAGCTTGGCTACCCGCTGGCCGTATTCATTGCGATTAGTATGGATCGTCATACTGCCGAGCGTTTTGAACAGTTTGAATCCAAAATACAGAGCTTCGATGAAGTCATTAGCTGCAGTATTGTCACAGGACGTTCCGAAGACTATCTCATCAAAGTCAGAGTACGTGACATGGCGCATTACGAGGAGTTTTTATTGCACAGATTGAATCGTATCGAAGGTGTCGCGCAAGTACATACCAGTTTTGAGTTACGAGAAGTGTTCAGTCGTAGCGTGGTGTAAACAACTACTGCTAAATGTGTGAGTGAGTACACCAAGTACAGGAAAGAGAAGCTTTTAGAGGGCTTAATCATGACAGAGCCATTTTTTGGCAATGAATATAATCCTCTGTCGGCAATGAGCATAGCCCTCTGTATCAGAGTATGCAAATGATATTGGACGTATTGAGAGCACAGCGGTTGTATAGAATTGAGCAATGCCTGTCGATGACATTCTATACAACCTCTCATTAAAAGCGACAACATATTAAATAGTATAGTCGATTCAATTTAAAAGTAGTACAAGGCAACCGAGTGTCGATGTATATGTGATACTTCAAGCGAGGTTAACGCTGTAATACTTTTATAGTGGAATGACTATATTCAATATAGCTGGTGAGGTTACATCCTTTTAATAGCGTCTAATACTACTTACTTTTATGCTTGCCCTAGCATTTGTACGCGCTGATCGCTAAACATGTCCATATCCGGTGCAAGCGTACGCATAAACCGATCAAAATATAGCATCTGCTTGGTCAACAAAGCAAAGTCACGTGGGAAATGAATACCATGACGCTTACCTACTTCCACAATCTCAAGCATCATTTGATTGAGCTCATCGGCTTGTTCTTTACTATTAAAAGGTACGCCGCTCGTAAAGGCTCTGTCCTCTGCCATGATGGTCTTCATCATACGCTGTAAATCATTACCCAGTGCCACCACATCGACCTGATTGCCACCATGCGTCATCTCCATATCAATCATATGACGCGCCATTGCTTGATAGTCACTGTCTTGCATGGCTTGCATCATGCCCATACACGCCCGCCAGCTTTCTGCTTTTAGCTTACCTACGATACCAAAGTCTAAAAATCCAATGCGGCCGTCAGTCAATAACATCAAATTTCCCGCATGTAAATCCGCATGAAAACTGTTGCACAGCATCAGACTGGCAAACCATGTGTTCAACGTATCTGCCATAACTTGTGCAGGGTCCGCACAGTACTGACGCATGAGTGATTCATCGACCATAGAGACACCATACAAGCGACTCATGGTCAGGACACGCTTAGTGGTCAACGCTTCATATACGGTCGGAGCTACCACACGAGTATTGCCTGACACGGCTAAAAACTGCTGAAAATCACGGATATTCTGCGCTTCAGCGATAAAATCTGTCTCTGCTAACATACGCAGACGAATCTCATCGATAATTGGCGCAATACTAGCAAACTTCATTGACGGCATAAGGATTTCAAGTAATTTGGTCACGCCGTGCAATACGCCCAAATCCGTCTGCATAATGGTTTCAACGTCAGGCTTTTGCACCTTTAACACCACTTCATCGCCATTGTGCAAGCGTGCAGCATGCACTTGGGCAATAGACGCTGAAGCCAATGGCTCTGAGTCGATATAGGCAAACTTGTCATCCAGTGTCATGCCGTCAACCGCCAATTCCTCTGTCAAAACCTGCTCGATATAAGCATAAGACAATGGCGTGGTTTGATCTAGGCAGCTTTGAAAAGCTTTTACGTATTCGCGTGGAAATAAAGACGGTGTGCTAGCGATGAACTGACCAATCTTGATATAAGTCGTACCTAATTGCTCAAATGTTTCTTTTAATAGCATCGCGTCGGGCTTTTCCCCTCTCGCGACTCTGAGCGCTGACAGACCAGCGACACTCGCTGTTTGGCGAACACGATTGACAACATTGAACGTATGTTTTAATAAATGTGGACGGTGAATTTTCATAAGAAACAACTATGGTCATAAAAAGGATGTGGGAAAATAGACGGTAATATATGCAGATGAGCCAAGTAGCCACTAACTCATATCTACTGATTAATGATTGCTACAGATAGGACACTCTGCATCTTGGCGATAGCCCATTAGCCGTTGTTGCATTTGGCTACCATCCCATATGAGCAGCTTATTTGTCAGTGGATTTTTGGTTAATCCAAGGTATTGCAGGGCGGCATTGGCTTGCAAATTTCCCATAATCGCAGTCGTACTAGCAAGCACTCCTGAGTTGGCACAAGTACGCTCATCAGACTCTGTATCGCTCACCACTGAACCAAACACGCAATGATAGCAACCCGTGTTTAACTGTGGCTCATATAGAGCTAACTGCCCTTGCATCGCAATTGCCGAAGCAGACAACAATGGAATCTGATAACGCACACTAATACGATTGATCACATCACGTGTGGCAAAATTATCAGTACAGTCTAAGAGTAAATCAGGCTTACCAGTCGCTATATCGAGCAATTCATAAGCATTGTCTTCATTCAATCGTGCCACTGTACCGCGAGCAGTGATTAAAGGATTGGTCTTCTCTAACATCTGCGCTGCTGCTATGGCTTTAGGCTTACCGATATCTTCAGGTAAAAACAAGGTCTGACGCTGTAAGTTACTGGCCTCAATCTCATCGTCATCGATTAGATGAACGTGCCCAAGTCCTGCACGTACTAGTGTCTCAGAAGCAGGACAACCTAGACCGCCTGCGCCTATCATGACCACACGAGACGACTTCAAGCGTATCTGAGCATCAATATCCCAGCCATCGAGTAATATCTGCCGTGCATAACGCAGCAGCTCATCATCCGATAACTGCGCTGTCTCTAATGAATCTGCCATATTTAGCCCTTATCTACTACTGTCTAAAATCTATTCTCAAACAAAAAAATCAACACTAAGCAACTCAGTAAGCCGTTCAGTACAATATTTGTTTACTGAATCTATTTATTAAATTTGCCCTAGCGTCACACGGTCATTGTTACCGTAGTCTTTTACCGTATGAACAGACTCAAAGCCATTATCCAAAAACAGCTGTCTAACCTGTGCACCTTGATCGAAGCCATGTTCAATCGCTAACAATCCCCCTGCACGCAAGTATTGCGAAGCCGTCTGGACGATATGCTCTATATCAGCTAGACCATGATTGGGGGCACTTAACGCGCTAATAGGTTCAGCGACTAATCGAGCTAAATGCTCATCTTCCTCATCAATATAAGGAGGGTTAGATACAATGACATCGAATCGCTGACTGTCGTCAATAGGCAGACTTTCATACCAACTGCTTTGTATAAACTCAATATCAGCGACGTCATTGATAGCCGCATTGTGCTTAGCTACTTTTAGTGCTTCTAGCGACAAATCAACCGCAACCACTTGCCAGCTATCGGATGTATCACCAATATTTTTTGCCTTGAGCTCATGCGCTAGGCTGATTGCGATACAGCCTGACCCTGTACCCAAATCAAGCAAGCGCTTCGGCTGATTATTACCTGCACGATTTGATTGAGTATTTATCCAACCTAATACCTGCTCAATCAATACCTCAGTGTCAGGCCTAGGAATTAGCGTATGCTCATTGACAGTAAACGTCAGCGACCAAAACTCCTGCTGACCCGTCAAATATGCAAGCGGTATTCCTGCCTGCATCTTGGTCACACCTGTATTAAATTGCTCAAATTCGCTGTCTGTTAGCTGATAACCTTCATCTGTCATCAACGCTATCGCAGGCTTATCAACGACATACAACAGCCAATCCGTGAACCAAAATGACGGTAGCTTGCTGTTTACAGCCTCATTCATCAATTGCTGAATGTGCTGCTTTATCTGACGAATAGATGCTGTCATAGGTAGCTCTTAAAAATAATGTGCGTGGTGAATAAGATAAAAACCAGATGCAGCCACTACTCCGTAGCACGTGGTGGCTCTTTGGTATCACTTAAGTTTGGATTAGACTTAGTCAATTTATTGCCACCACTACCATTATTACTGTTTCCATCACTGTTGTCATCATCGCCATAAATGTCATCGTTGTCACCAATGACGATATGCTTATCGACATAGTGAATCAGCGCCAGAATCGGAATACCTATCGCAAAGGTAAAAATGAAGAAGAATGGATAGCCCATATTATCGACGATAGCGCCTGAATATCCACCCATGACCTTAGGTATCAGCGTCATAAGTGATGAGAAAATAGCGTACTGTACTGCCGTAAAACGAATGGAGGTCAACGCTGATAAAAAAGCAATAAACACTGCACTGGCCAGTCCTGCTGCTAAGTTATCAAATATGACCGCAACATACATAAACGGCAAACTGCCTGGGTTGTAAGTCAGTAGCACAAATAACAAGTTAGTAGCACAAGCAAGAATTGCGCCGATCATCATGGCATGCATCATACGGAAACGCTGTGCTAATAGCCCACCTAAAAACCCACCCGCAATCGCCATAATCACGCCGACGAGTTTCACTGCGTTGGCGATATCAATCTTACTAAAGCCCATGTCCTGATAAAAGACGTTGGAGATCACGCCTGCCACAATATCTGAAATACGGTATAACCCAATGAGTGCCAATAATAAAAACGCCTTTTTACCATAGCGTCTAAAGAAATCTAAAATAGGCTCAACCCAAGTGGCCATCGCCACTTCTTTTTTGACCAACCCTACTTGTACGAGCGCATAGCCTGCAGCCATTGCCACACCCAAGCTTATCAGCAGATGTAATGTTTCTACAAAGAAGCTAGAAAACGCGCCTTCGAACTCTGGAAATAATGGTCCAATCAAGACATAAGCCATGACAAATGCAACGACAGAGAATACAAATAGCAATACCAATCTTACGTAATCTTCGCGAGTTTCAGCAACTAGTGGGGCTTTATTAATAATTTTAGGTTGGTTGATAATGAAGTACAGCAGCAATAAAGGCGCACAAGCGACCAATGCCAAAAAGTAAAATTTAATCGCTGGCATGGCCATTAACGGTATCATCGCTATGGTACTGCTAAATACTTTATTGACCAAAATATTGATTAGATATATCAAACTAAAAATCAATCCCGGTATTAGTAGCAAACCAGAATAAATCAGAAATACTTTAAGATTGCTCTTTTGCTTTTTGTGTTGCAACGTCTCAGCCGTTGGCTCATAGCTGGCAAACGTGGTTAATACCCCTAACGTCATGACCCCTGCCATAATGTAGTAAGTATTACGCCATGCCTCATAACTATAAAAAGTCTCATTCGAGCCAAAAAAGTCAGCCAAATATAAAGCGCCTGCCCCAGCGACAATCATACCGATGCGATAACCTGACACATAAATAGAAGATAGAATCGACTGCATCGATGGCGGTGCCAACTCAATACGGTAAGCATCAATCACGATATCTTGTGTGGCAGAAGAGAAGCCCAACAGCACCGCAGCCCCTGCCATATAGACTAAAACGTCTTCACTAACAGGGTTTACATTTGCCATCAAAAAGATAGCCAATATGATAAGTAGCTGCGATACCACCATCCAACTACGGCGTCGGCCCAACCACTTGGTCAGAAATGGCACAGGGAGCGCATCGATTAATGGCGCCCATATAAACTTAAACGAATAGCCAAGTGCGGCCCAACTAAACATAGTCACGACGCTACGATCAATGCCAGCTTCTCTTAGCCATAAGGACAAGCTTGAGAAAATAAGCAGTATGGGAATACCCGCTGAAAAGCCCAAAAACAACATGATAATGACACGGGGGTCTAAATAAGCTTTTGCAGCCTCTCCCCATGATTTTTTGACAGCCGGTTGATTGGGTGGCACAGATTTGACAGCAGACATAATAACTCACCAACAATTCAGACAAAGAACACAACCGTGCACAATTTTTATCAATCTTTAGAATAAGTTACAAACGAAAGGATCGATAAAAATTGCTCTACGTTGCACTAATATTACGATTACAACAAAATTCAGTTATGGTACTTGAGAACCTTTATTTTGACTAGATGTTTTTGCATTAACTTATGGCCCGTGGCCTTTGTACAGTAGACTATCTTTCTAAGTAGTAACGCAAATGGTAGTAATATTTCACTAGGGTTAGTTTGGCTTTCTTTTTTCTTACTAGCACCCCTTTTTAAAGGGTTCTAATAATGGCATTATCAATGGGCAACATGTAATAGATAGGCAATATATAAACAAAAATGGAATGGATGCCTGCTTGGTAGGTTTGCCGTATGTTCAACCAGCTGTTATTAAACCAATAGTAATGAGCGATGGTACTAACAACGATTTTAATAAACAAAACATCAAACTTTTTATGATTGATAATTTAAAACATATAATTCTTATATATTAGTTTTATAAATCTACTAAGTTTGGTTATGCTCTTTACATAAACAACGGTTACCAAGATTAACGGTTTGTTCTTTTCGATTATCATAACCCAGGAGTAATACCATGTCTGACTCAACCAATACTTCAACTGACAATAAGAACACAGCAGATAATAGCGGCTGTCCTGTAGATCATAAAGGCAGCAATACTGCATCAACCAATACCACCTATGATCAAGGTGATGGTCAAGGCCCAACGATCCATAGCGAAAACGTTGATAACTCGCACGAGCCTCAGCGTCCTAGCATGGGTGGCTGCCCAGTGATGCATCAAGCACATACTACCACTGCATCTGCTGCAACAGATTGGTGGCCAAATGCGCTTAATCTAGATATCTTACATCAGCAAGATTACAAAACTGACCCAATGGGTGCAGATTTTGATTATGCTGAAGCATTCAAACAGCTAGACTTAGAAGCGGTCAAAACTGATCTAAAAAACCTAATGACAGAATCACAAGAATGGTGGCCAGCAGATTGGGGACACTATGGCGGGCTAATGATTCGTATGGCATGGCATTCTGCCGGTACCTATCGCCGTGCTGACGGCCGTGGTGGTTCTAATACGGGTAATCAACGCTTTGCCCCTCTAAATAGCTGGCCGGACAATGTCAACTTGGACAAAGCTCGTCGTCTATTATGGCCAGTCAAGAAAAAATACGGCAATAAACTGTCTTGGGCAGATTTGATGATCCTAGCAGGTAACATGGCTTATGAATCTATGGGCTTCAAGACTTTAGGTTTTGCTGGTGGACGTGCTGATATCTGGCATCCAGAAAAAGATATCTATTGGGGTTCTGAGCGCGAATGGCTTGCCGCTACCAAAAACCGTTACGACAGTGATGAAGAGCGCGAATCATTAGAGAATCCTTTAGCCGCTGTGCAAATGGGTTTGATCTATGTCAATCCAGAAGGCGTCGATGGTAATCCTGATCCAATCAAGACAGCACAAGACATCCGTACCACTTTTGGCCGTATGTCGATGAATGATGAAGAAACAGTCGCCTTGACAGCTGGTGGTCATACGGTTGGTAAATGTCATGGTAATGGCGATGCCAGTCTATTAGAAGATGAGCCAGAAGGCGCTGATATCAAAGAGCAAGGCCTAGGCTGGCGCAACCCTAAAGGCACAGGTAATGCTGGCGATACCGTCTCAAGTGGTATCGAGGGCGCATGGACCACAAATCCAACTGAGTGGAACTATGAGTATTTTGATCTACTGCTCAATCATGAGTGGGCATTAACGAAGAGTCCAGCCGGTGCGTGGCAATGGGAGCCAGTCGATATCAAAGAAGAAGATCGTCCTTTAGATGCGCATGACCCAAGTGTACGCCGTAACCCAATCATGACTGACGCTGATATGGCGATGATTAAAGATCCTATTTATCGTGAAATTTCAGAGAATTTCCACAATAACCCAGAGTACTTCGACGAAGTATTTGCAAGAGCTTGGTTTAAACTAACCCATCGCGATTTGGGACCGAAATCTCGCTACTTAGGTGCAGATGTACCATCAGAAGACTTCACATGGCAGGATCCAATTCCAGAAGGTAATGCTGATCTGAGTACTGATGATATCGATCGCCTAAAAGCACAGATATTAGACAGTGGCATTGATCATCGCGAGCTTATTATTACCGCATGGGACAGCGCTCGTACGTTCCGCGCTTCGGATTATCGTGGCGGTGCCAATGGTGCACGCATTCGTTTAGCGCCGCAAAAAGACTGGGCAGGTAATGAGCCTGAGCAATTAAATCGCGTACTTGCAGCGCTTACGACTATCCAAACGAACTTTGATAAAGAAGTAAGCATAGCGGATCTAATCGTATTGGCTGGTAATACTGCCATTGAAAAAGCCGCAGCTAATGCAGGTGTTGAGATTGAAGTACCATTCAATGCTGGTCGCGGTGATGCTAGCGATGAGATGACTGAAGCCGAAAGCTTCTCTGATCTTGAACCGTTACATGATGGCTATCGCAACTGGATTAAAGGCAGCTACGTGGTCTCTCCTGAAGAGATGCTATTAGACCGTACGCAGCTAATGGGTTTGACGGCTCCTGAAATGGTGGTATTGATCGGTGGCATGCGCGTACTCGATACCAACTATGCTCAGAACCAACAAGGCGTTTTCACTGAGCGTGCGGGTACGCTTAGCAATGACTTCTTCGTGAACTTGACTGACATGAGCTACACTTGGAATCCTGTTAAAACCGATAACAATGAAGCCACGACACTATACGAATTGCGTGAGCGCTCTACTGGTAACGTGAAATGGCAAGCCAGCCGTGTCGACCTCGTATTTGGGTCTAACTCTATCCTACGCGCTTATGCTGAGCTCTACGCACAAGATGATAACTTAGAGAAATTCGTCAAAGACTTCGTTAATGCTTGGAATAAAGTCATGAATGCGGATCGTTTCAGCTAGAAACCGCCACAAATCATATCATTATTGAAGTTGTAAGCTAAGACAGTCATCGAAAGGTGGCTGTTTTTTTATGTTTGTATCACATCTAATCCAAAGTAAATATTATAATGAGTACGCCCTATTTATTAGAGAATTAAATTATGAATATAGCCTTATTTGATTTTGACGGCACCATAACAAACACAGATACCTTTACCAAATTTATATTATTCGCAGCAAATAAAAGAAAAATTAATGTAGGTAAAATCATCTTATTACCAACTATCGTTAAATATAAGCTAGGTAGATTACACGGTAGCGAGATTCGAAAAAAAGTTTATAACTTCGCTTTTAAAGGGACAAATGAGCGACAGCTTAGAATAAAAGGTGAAGAATTTTCTGAGCTGATGATACCGAATTATATAAGATCTAATGCTTTCGAAAAAATAAAATGGCATCAACAAAGAGGAGACATCGTCGTTATCGTCTCTGCATCTTTGGATTTATATCTCAGTCCGTGGTGTACAAAATATGGACTAGACTTGATATGTACTAAGGTAGATGTCGTTGATGGTATATTGACGGGTAACTATCTCAATGATGACTGTAGCGGAATAACGAAAAAGCAGTTGGTTGAACAAAAATATAATCTAAGTAATTTTGACACCATATATGCTTATGGAGACACATTAGAAGATGAAGAATTGCTGAGTCTAGCAGATGAAAGATTCTATCAGCACTTCTGAGTACTCAAAAACAACTTCCAATACATATTATTTATACTTATATTCCAAAAAAACATAAATAGATAACTATTTAGTATATACAAGAATAACCGCTTTGTTTTACACTGTTCTCTTATTATATATTGATACATTTTTATTTTATGTATACGGACAGGGTTTGTATATTTATATAACAGGACTAAGTTATGGCAATCGATGTAGTGGTCAATCAGCGACATTTACAGATTCAGCTCAAGCAGCTGGAAACAGTATGGCATACAGTGATTAATGGCTATAACTTAAGTCAAGCAGCGACCGTGCTACATACCAGCCAATCAAGTCTGTCAAAGCATATTGCAGCGCTTGAAAACCAGCTAAAGACCGAGGTTTTTGTGCGTCAAGGCAAACGCCTAACAGGTCTGACGACTATGGGTACAGCGCTCATGCCTCACATTGAGTCTATCTTCGCTGAAATTCGTACTATTGAAAATCTTAGTCTTGATTTTAATAACCCAAATATCGGTACGTTGACCATTGCCACCACTCACACGCAGGCTCGCTATGTATTGCCGCAAGTGGTAAAAGAGTTTAAAGAGCGTTTTCCGAAGGTTAATCTAATCTTACAACAGGCAGATCCAGAGACCATCGCCCAGATGGTTATTCGTGGTCAAGCCGACATTGGTATCGCAACCGAGTCTTTGCTACACAATAACTATCTACGCTGTTATCGCTATTATGATTGGACGCATCGGGTCATCGTGCCAAGCGACCATGAACTTGCGAATCAAGAGTCTATCGACTTGCCCACGCTTGCCAGCTATCCGATCGTGACCTATCACGGCGGCTTTACTGGACGTGGCGCGATTGACAAAACGTTTGAAGAAGCAGGGTTAGAGCCAGATATCGTGCTAGCAGCGCTTGATGCTGATGTGATTAGCACCTATGTTGGTCTAGGCCTAGGTATCGGCATTATCGCCGAGATGGCGTTTGAGCCGAGTCATTATCAGAACTTAACTGCAATTCCAGTCGATCATTTTGGTCGCTTTACCAGTTGGATGGCAGTACGTGACGATGCTGAAATTCGCCAATATGGACGTGCTTTTATGGAATTATGCCAAAAGCAATTTAGTTAAAATCTATCTTAGCTAAAAAGCCTTTTAAATTCAAAAGACAAATTAGCTAACATGTCCATTCATACAAAATTCAACCGCACCCTCGTCACTAGATAAGGGTGCGGTTTGCTTTTCATACTGCCATTTCTGTTAAGAACTTACTCTCAATCTTCTCCTCTTGTATTCATATCACATTATTAAGATTTGTTATCGTCTCCATCTCTGACCTTTATATTCAGTAGAACTGCCCCATCATGTTAAAGGTCAAGCACTCAACGTTTTTTATAAGCAGCCTATAAGACTGTCAGAAAAACGATGAATGCTTTTAAACTGACCAAACAGGTGATTTATGAGTAAAACCATTCCCTTATCTTTTTTAGACCTAGCACCCGTACCTCAAGGCAAAACCATCGCTGAAGGTATTGCCCAGACCGTTGACACTGCACAGCAAGCAGAAAAATTCGGTCTGAACCGCTACTGGATGGCCGAGCATCACAACATGCCCGGTATTGCTAGTGCGGCAACCTCAGTACTATTGGCTCACATCGGTAGCCAAACCAAGCGTATACGTATCGGTGCAGGCGGTGTCATGCTGCCCAACCATGCGCCGCTCGTTATCGCTGAGCAATTCGGCACTTTGCAAGCCTTGTATGGCGATCGTGTAGACTTAGGTCTGGGCCGTGCACCCGGTACTGATGGTGCGACTTTTCAGGCGTTACGCAGACAAATGAAAGATGCGGAGCGCTTCCCGCAAGACGTACAAGAATTGATGTATTTCTTAGGCAATGATACAGATGGCAGTGCTGTGCAAGCGTTCCCAGGAGCAAAATCAAACATTCCTATTTGGATATTAGGCTCGTCTCTTTTTGGAGCGACGCTGGCTGCACATTTTGGACTGCCTTATGTATTTGCCTCTCACTTTGCCCCGCAAATGCTTGAGCAAGCAATTACCGCTTATCGTGAGCAGTTCAAGCCATCTGCTTATTTAGACAAGCCTTATGTCATGCTAGCCGCGAACTTGTTACTGGCTGATGATGATGCGACCGCACAGTATCACTTTACCTCAGCGCAGCAGAGCTTTGTACGCTTGCGCCGCGGTGAAACAGGTCAAATGCCAAAGCCTACTCACGATATGGATAGTATTTGGAGCCAAGCAGAAAAAATAATGGTAGATAATGCATTGTCGGTATCGTTCATCGGCTCTGTCGGAACCGTCAAACCAAAACTTGCTGCATTTCTCGCACAGTATGAGCCAGACGAACTGATTGTGACTGCCAATATCTACGATCAAGCAGCTCGTTTGCGTTCACTTGAACTTACATCTGAGCTAAATTTGTTTACTTTACAATGATATAGGACAATTGCATAATTATTGATAAACCCTAATAAGACAAGTGCTATGGAAACTTCTACTTTGATTGGTTCATCGATATTTTTGTACATTGTCGCGTTTCTCGCCGTGATGGTCGTTGGCGGTTATTTGACGTACCGCACTAGCCCAAAACGCAAACAGCGTAGAGAAGATAAACGCAATAAAGACAATTTGAATTCATAAAAAAAGCCTCCTTCTCTTATTTGAAAAGGGGGCTTATTTAATTTCGCGAATCATCATTTATCATTTATCATTTTAAATGATAAGCAGTTTTACCAATCTACTGAAGAACCTAGACTCTGTTGTTGGGCTTGTTTTGCCACATATAATGCAACTGCCGCATCGAAACTGGCTGCACCAACCGATTTAAATAGCGTAATACCTTTATCGCTCTTAGCACTTTCTTGTTTTAATGCTGCGGTAACCAATGCTTGCAAATCACCGCTCAGGTCATCCCATACCCACGTACAGTCATCGCTGTCATGCGCCTGAATTAAGTCACCCGCTTCGTGATGACTGCCAGCCAAATCATCCACGATGACCATCTTACTATTGGCGATAACATCATTACTTATCTCTTTCATCGAAGGCTGATAGGCTCCGACTGCATTGATGTGTACGTCAGATTTGATTTGATCAATACTAAATAAACCTTCAGTGGCTCGGGTTGCTACGTTAATAATATCGGCACCACGGACGGCATCGTCTAACGCTTCACAGACCTGAATATCTACATTCCATTGGGCATAATCACGGGCAAAACACGTTTTAAATTGCTGTGCACCTTCATAATTTCTATTCCATAAATACACCGTCTTAATCTCTGGACGTACCGTTAGCACTGCATGCAATTGCTCATAAGCCATACCGCCACAACCAACCACTGCGACACTCTGGCAATCGGTTTTTGCCATATACTTGGTCGCGATACCTGACAATGCGGCGGTACGTACCTGCGTAATATAGATGCCATCCATAACTGCTAGTATAGCGCCAGTATCGTTATTTGATACGGTAACAATAGCTGTGGTCGTTGGCATATCGCGACTGGGATTATCAGGGCAAATAGTCACTAACTTTACGACCGTGTATTCGCTCTCACCATCATACATCGTGGCTGGCATAGATAAATGTGAGCCTGAACGATGACTATCAGAATCAGTAAAGGTACTTATCACCAAACGCTCAGGGGATTTAATCCAATTAGGATGTGCTGCTTGCTGATGTAACAATGTCTCAATCGCATCAATGGCTGCCTGCATATTAAGGTGTTCCGTCACGACTGCTTTATTTAACAATTGCACTGTTAATGCTCCTACTTATGAATTTATTATTTAACTCGCGTGTCATCTTATAGCGCCCAAACAGAGCTTACATCATACCCAATCCGCGTAAAGTTGCCGCGCCAATTGCCATGCCAAACATACCAACGACGGTGGTAAACGCTAGAATATTGGCCGCGAGTATGTCATTGCCACCCATCGCTTTTGCCATCACGTAACTGGCTGCTGCGGTTGGGGATGCCACCATCAAAAACAGCACGCCCATGTGTACGCTAGATAGACCAAATGCCAAGCCAATGGCGATAGCAACGATTGGCGCAATGACGATACGTCCTATACTGGCCTGCATAGACAGTCCTGATGGATGTAACATGGACTTCATGTCTATGCTCGCACCTGCGCAAATAAGTGCTAATGGCAAGGCTACTGCTGCCAATAAGTCGCCGGTCGTATGAATGACGCCAGTAATAGGCGGCAATGGCAGCGCTTTATAAACAAAAGCACTGACCAATGCTAGAATCAGTGGATTGGTCAATAGTTTTTTGACAATCATAATGCTGCGACTGGACCACGTATCATCCACACTTTTAGATACACGGCTGAGGGTAATCACGGCTAAGATGTTAAATAATATCGTGACGACTCCCATGTAGACGGCCCCGATACTTAAACCTCGCTCTCCATAGGCGTTGGCAACCGTGGCCAACCCTATAATCGCCATATTACTACGGAACACACCTTGCACAAATACGCCTTGGTCAGCAGGTTTGCTCACAAAATACTTGGCGTATATTTCTGCCCCGATAAACAAGAGGAACGTCACTAAGATACCGGCGATAATCAGTGTGATTTGCTTGGCATAATCGACATCACTGTCGACCACACTGAAAAATAGTAAACAAGGCAAGCAGTAATTAAAGACAAAACTAGAGGCTTGATCGATAAACGTCTTACTCGCCTCACCGCGTCTTTGCATAAAAAAACCCAACCACATTAAGGCAAGGTTGGGTAAGACGATAGTAATAGCAAATACAATAGCATCAATCATAAATAGGCTCAATTCGGTGACAAGCCCATCATAATATGGACATCAGCGACATAAATTTACAAGTAGTAAGAGGATTTTATGACCTAGTATAGAGATAAAGTAGCAAGTAAGACAAGGTCGCATGCTCCTTTGTTTCGAAACCAACTGTAATCATAACAAACAAAAGCCCATAACGAGATGTCGTTACGGGCTTTTGCTTATTGTAAGTACTTTGTTATGAAAGGCTTTGTTAGGCTGTCATCAAAAATTAATACGGCTATTATGAATCTAGCGCAGCCTTCGCTTTTTTCTGTTTTTTAACCGTCATGGCTAACAGTTGAATGGCAGCAGGCGTAACACCACTCACTCGTCCGGCTTGGGCTAAAGTCGAAGGACGGACTTGCGTGAGTTTTTGCACAATCTCATTTGATAATCCAGATACGACACTATAGTCAAAGTCCATCGGTAGTGCGGTATTTTCGAGACGTTTCATTTGATCGATGTCTTCTTGCTGGCGATCGATATAGCCTGCATATTTGACAGAAATCTCTATCTGCTCGCCCACTTGTGTATCGACCTGCGAATCAGTAATAGCAGCGATATCAGCAAAATGTATCTGCGGACGCTTGAGCAAATCAAAGGCTGTCGCTTCTTTGCTAAGCACCTCTCCTGTTTGCTCTGTCACTTTTTTGCCTAGCGCATTAGCAGGGGTTGCCCACATGTCTTTTAGGCGTGAAGTCTCTGTCGTAATCGCTTCCATTTTTTCTTGATAAGCCTGCCAACGCACATCGTCAACCAAGCCAAGCTTGCGACCCGTTTCAGTCAAGCGTTGATCCGCATTGTCTTCACGTAACAATAGACGATACTCTGCGCGGCTCGTGAACATACGATACGGCTCAGTCGTACCATGGGTAATCAAATCGTCAACCAACACGCCAAGATACGCTTCATCACGGCGCGGTGTCCACACGTCAAATTCACTATTATTAGTGGTCACCAATGCGGCGTTTGTACCTGCCAATAAACCCTGTACACCCGCTTCTTCATAGCCCGTGGTACCATTGATCTGACCAGCAAAATACAAGCGATCGATAGACTTAGTCTCTAGCGTTGGCTTTAGGTTTTGCGGATCAAAATAATCATATTCAATGGCATAACCTGGACGGGTAATATGGGCATTTTCTAACCCTTTCATACTATGAATAAAGTCTAACTGCACATCAAATGGCAAACTGGTTGAGATACCGTTTGGATATAGCTCATGCGTGGTCAGACCTTCTGGCTCGATAAATATCTGATGGCTGTCTTTGTCTGCAAAGCGATGAATCTTGTCTTCAATCGATGGGCAATAACGTGGACCCACGCCTTCGATTTTGCCAGAGAACATAGGCGAACGGTCTAAATTCTCACGGATGATGTCATGAGTACGCGCATTGGTATGCGTGATATAGCAATTGACCTGCTCTGGATGCATAGACACATCACCCATATAACTCATCACTGGCAGCGGTGTGTCGCCCGGCTGTACGGTCATCACACTAAAGTCAACGCTACGCGCATCAATACGCGCTGGCGTACCTGTCTTTAGACGACCGACTGGCAGCTTAAGCTCACGCAAACGATCTGCCAACTTGATAGATGGCTGATCCCCTGCACGACCACCATTTGAGTTCTCTAAACCGATATGAATCACACCGCCCAAGAAAGTCCCTGAGGTCAGCACCACTGTTTCAGTCTTAAAGATAATGCCTGTCGAGGTGACCACTGCTGTCGCGCGGCCATTTTCGACCAAGATATCATCAGCGGCTTGCTGGAATAAATCAAGGTTTGGCTGGTTTTCTAGCGTATGACGGATAGAGGCTTTATAAAGAATACGATCCGCTTGCGCACGTGTAGCACGAACGGCAGCACCTTTACGGCTATTCAATACGCGGAACTGGATACCTGCTTTGTCCGTTGCTAGCGCCATGGCTCCACCAAGTGCATCAATCTCACGCACCAGATGTGATTTACCGATACCACCAATCGCAGGATTACAGCTCATCTGTCCGAGTGTCTCAATGTTATGCGTCAACAGCAAGGTCTGCGCGCCCATACGTGCGGCTGCCAGAGCAGCTTCTGTGCCAGCATGACCGCCACCGATTACTATCACGTCGTAATGTTTTGGGTATTGCATATATGCCTCACTTGACTCATAACGCTACCGATTGCCCTATTCTATTATCAAACAATGTGATTATAGAACAGTATAGCAATCAGCAAATAAACGTCAGTCGAATTTAAAAAAGTTAACGACTCAGATAAGTCGTTCGTAGTTGGTTAGGGTGTGTTCTCATTTTGAAAATAGTGATAAAAATTGCAGCCCGCTTAGGTGCTCTCGTTCAGATTGAGGACACGCCCTAGATAACCCATCATTATAACAATTTTTTTATGCTTAAAAAACGTCATAGCAAAAACTATTCACATTAAGTGTTAAGCATCATCGAATTTAATAACTAGTTACCCGGGCTCAGCGGTACGATCTGATCGAATTGACCACTAGAAAGCATATGATGGCTACCATAGCCTTCTGGATTGATCTGCAAATACGCATTCATCTGACCAATCGCATCGCCATCATCACTCGCTAAAATCTGCTCTTTAATCAGTTCAACAGGCGGTAATAATAAGTTTTTAAGCAATGCCAAGCGCTGTTGGTTATCACCTTTGTTGGCCACTAACTCAATCAATTGGCGCGCGTCAATTGGTAGATCTGGTGTGTTTTGTGCCAGTAATGCCAAATGATAAGCACCTGCCGTATCTTGATCGGCGACAATGCGCTGTTCAATAGCAATATACGTCGCTTCTGTCGCGCCGCCTGCCACACTAAGCTGATGGATACACTTCAGTGCTGAATTTGACTCACTACTGGCAATCTCGATAATGCGCGTGGATTCATTTTGTAAATGCTCGCGGCGTTTCTCTATTGCTGCTTGCTCAGCAGATACCGGTTCAGCCAATTGTTGTTCTGTTGGTTGATTACTCATAATATTCTCTCACTATTTATGTTTTTATAATATTTGCTGTTGAGCCATATATGGGGTCAAGACTGACAAAAACAATAAAAGCCCGAGCGACCAATTAAGGACTGACTCGAGCTTTTATTGTTAAAACTTATCCGCTTGATAATAAAAAAGCTTAGATAAGTGTTTTTAGCATTAAGCAGCTGGGCTGTTTGCTTCAACCAATGGCTTTAGCTCACCTGATTGATACATCTGCAAGATGATGTCTGATCCACCCATCAACTCACCGTCGATCCATAATTGTGGGAACGTTGGCCAGTTCGCCACTTTTGGTAAAGTTGCACGAATTTCTGGGTTTTCTAAAATATTTACAAAGGCAAATGGGCGACCGATTTGAGTAAGAACTTCAATCGATTTAGCAGAAAAGCCACATTGTGGAAACTGCGGTGTGCCTTTCATATAAATAATAACTTTATTGTCACGGATTTGATCACGGATCAATTGTTCAACGTCATTTGCAGCAGTGTTTGGGGTTTGCTCAGTCATAAAAGCTCCTATTGATAAAGCGGTTCATTGAAAACAGTAATTAATATTACAAAATAATTGAGTAAAGAGACGGCTGATACATGGGGCAATCAACACGATATTACAAGTATGATTATATATCGGTTAAACATCAACTCTATGAGGCACTAATAATACCACGGCATTGGCCATGATGCCCTCTTGACGACCTGTAAACCCTAACTTTTCAGTCGTGGTGGCTTTCACACTGATATTACTGATATCCGTTTGCAAATCACTGGCAATATTATCACGCATTGCCTGACTGTGCGGCGCCAGCTTTGGACGTTCGCACATCACAGTAATATCCACATTTCCTAACCGATACCCTGCTTCTTGTACTTTGCCATAGACGTAGCGTAGCAAGACTCGCGAATCTAAACCCGCATGTGCCGCATCGGTATCAGGGAAATGCTGACCGATATCACCAAGCGCCAGTGCGCCAAGCAGGGCATCAGCAAGCGCATGTAACACTACATCACCGTCAGAATGTGCAAGCAAACTGTGAGTATGCTCAATGGGCACGCCTGCTAATATGACATATTGCTGCTGCTGACCATTATTATGGAAAGCATGAACATCGATACCTTGTCCAATTTTTATCATTAGTATTCCAAATAAAATAAAGGCGATTAAAATAATTTAAAACTACTATCTGAATTTTCAAAGCAGTTTTACGAGCAGTAAGATGCCATAGGTCGCCACCAGTTTCAATTAACTGGTATAATATGACGCTTATTTTATCATAATACCAAATCTGAAAGATGAGATGACAGTGTCAATGTGGTCAACTTACTAAATCTATTAACTTTAGTAAGCAGCACCAGCTTATATGGTCATGTCAAATTTTGAATTAAGGTATAAATAGTTGAGCCGTCTTATGTCAGCCATCCCAAATACATCAAGCATACCCGTTTCTGATTCTTTGAGCGCCCAGCGTACTTTGACGCTTGCCGATATTGATAATCCTAGCACCAAGCATGTGATTGTCGGTATGTCAGGTGGTGTTGATTCTTCTGTATCTGCCGTCCTACTCCAGCAAGCAGGCTTTAAGGTAGAAGGCCTGTTTATGAAGAATTGGGAAGAAGATGACGGTACGGAATACTGTACGGCGATGGATGATTTGGCAGACGCGCAAGCCGTGTGTGACAAAATCGGCATGAAGCTGCACACGGCCAACTTTGCCATGGAATATTGGGATCGCGTATTTGAGCACTTTTTAGCGGAATATAAAGCCGGTCGCACCCCAAACCCTGATATTTTATGCAACAAAGAAATCAAATTTAAGGCATTCTTAGACTATGCCTTGACCCTTGGTGCTGACTACATCGCTACTGGTCACTATACGCGGCGCAGTGTAAATTATACCAATGCTAATGGGGATGAAGTTGCTCAGCTCTTACGTGGTCTAGATAATAATAAAGATCAAAGCTACTTCTTACATGCTGTCGGTGGCGATAAAATTGCCAAGACATTATTCCCAGTCGGTGAGCTTGAAAAACCCGTGGTACGCCAGATTGCAGAAGAGCATGATTTAGCAACTGCTAAAAAGAAAGACTCTACTGGTATCTGCTTCATCGGTGAGCGCCGGTTCAAGGACTTTTTACAACAGTACTTGCCTGCCCAAAAAGGCGATATCGTAACCGACGATGGGCATACCATCGGCACTCATGATGGCCTGATGTATTACACCTTAGGTCAACGTGGCGGTATTGGTATTGGCGGTGTGAAAGATCGTCCTGAAGAGCCTTGGTTTGTATTGGCAAAAGACTTGGACAAAAATCGTTTGATCGTCGGTCAAGGACACGAACATCCAATGATGCTTAGTAATGAGCTGACGGCTTATAAAATGGATTGGGTCGACGGCCTACCACCTGCAGAAGTGTTTACCACAGAGGGTCTACTCTGTATGGCAAAGTCTCGCTATCGTCAGCCAGACCAAGCGTGTCATGTATTTGCAACAAGTGCTGACGGAAACGATGTCCGTGTGGTGTTTGACGAGCCACAACGTGCCGTCACTCCGGGTCAGTCAGCTGTATTTTATATCAACGAAGTGTGTCTGGGTGGTGGCGTGATTGCCACGATTGATGCGCCTTGCGGCTTCTAAAAGAATTATAGCGTTACTTTCGAGAACCGCGACACCATTATTAAATTATTTTTACTGTTGTACTTAAAACGATTTATTTCACTACAATCACTGACTAAGCTAAAGGATATCTATGACCACCTCTTTTTCTGCCTTGACAGCCCTTTCTCCTATCGACGGTCGCTACGCGTCTAAAGCCGACAGTTTACGTCCTTATTTATCTGAATTCGGTCTGATCAAAGCTCGCGTTACCGTTGAGATTCGCTGGTTGCAGTCATTGGCTGATAATAGCGCTATCGGCGAATTAGCAGCATTTGATGAGGCAACGAATGCTTTTTTAAATGCTATCGTTGATGATTTTAGTGAAGCAGATGCGCAAGCCATCAAAGACATCGAAGCCACAACCAATCACGATGTAAAAGCAGTTGAGTACTTCATCAAAGACAAATTCCGTGGTCAGGACGCACTCATTGATTCGCTAGAATTCATTCACTTTGCTTGTACCAGTGAAGATATCAATAACCTATCATATGCCTTGATGCTCAAAGACAGCCGCGAGATTGTGGTTGCCAAAATGCAGCAAGTGACCGATAGCATCGTTGATTTGGCCATTACTCATGCCGAGCAACCTATGTTGTCGCGTACACATGGCCAGACTGCTAGCCCAACGACCCTTGGTAAAGAAATGGCAAACGTGGCCTATCGCCTAGCCCGCCAAATCAAACAAATTGGTCAAGTTGAGCTATTGGGTAAAATCAATGGCGCGGTTGGTAACTATAACGCTCATTTTTCAGCCTATCCTGATGTAGATTGGCAATCACATGCCGAAACCTTCATCGGTGAGCGTCTTGAGCTAACGTTCAACCCTTACACCACTCAGATTGAGCCACATGATTATATCGCTGAGCTATTTGATGCCGTCAAACGCTTCAATACAATCTTGATCGATTTTAACCGTGATATTTGGCAATATATTAGCTTAGGCTATTTCAAACAGCGTCTAAAAGACGGCGAAGTTGGTTCTTCTACCATGCCGCATAAAGTCAATCCAATTGATTTTGAAAACTCAGAAGGTAACTTGGGCGTTGCAAATGCGATGTTGGCACATTTGGGCGAAAAACTGCCTATCTCACGTATGCAGCGTGATTTGTCAGATTCTACCGTATTGCGTAACATCGGTGTTGGTCTGGCACAAAGCATGATCGCTTTTGACGCTTGCTTAAAAGGCGTTAGTAAACTTGAATTGAATGCGCAGCGTTTAAATGACGACTTAAACAATGCACAAGAAGTATTGGCTGAGCCAATTCAAACCGTGATGCGTCGCTACCGTGTGGAGAACCCATATGAGAAGCTTAAAGCATTGACCCGTGGTAACGCCATGACGCGCGAAGCCATGCTAACGTTTGTTGAAAGTGATGAATTGTCTGCCGTGAGCGACGCTGATAAAGCACGCCTACGTGACATGACACCGGCCACTTATATTGGTAATGCTACTGAGCAAGCCCTTACCATTAAAGATTGGATTGCCAAGCTTTAACTGGCTGCTATTAACAGCGAGCAAAAAATAAGCGAGCAAAATGCAGCGACATTTTAAATCTGTGGTTGTCAGTACCATTGCGGTATTCATCGTAATGGTGCTGGCAAGTATTGAGCCTCTAGAATGGTCAAGCTACCTACTACATCAGTTGGGTACCTTGATTTTTTTAGGGTTTATGCTGCTAGCCTATCGTTATTGGCATATTAGCTCACGCTCCTATGTCCTCGCTTCACTATTTCTATTCATTCATATTATCGGTGCACGTTATCTATACTCATATGTGCCCTATGATGATTGGACACAGCTCATATTTGGCGTCAGCTTAAACGATTTATTTGGTTGGCAGCGGAATATGTATGACAGGCTCGTACATTTTAGCTATGGGCTTTTGCTGTTCAGTGCGATGGTTGAGAGCTCAAAATTTATCTTTAAGATATCATCCATCAAACTTTTGATAGCGATTGCACTCATGACTAATATGTCGTCAAGTTTGCTCTATGAGCTATTAGAATGGGGAATTGCAACCACCTTATCGCCAGAAGCAGCAGAAGCTTATAATGGTCAGCAAGGTGATGTTTGGGATGCCCACAAAGACATGGCATTAGCACTACTTGGTGGGCTAATTGCTGCGGTGATTACTCTATTTCAAATTCGTCACGATAGGGCTATGATCAACGTGATCAAGTAGCTAAAAACAATAGCCAGATAATAAACTAATCATCTTTTTTGTCGTCATCACTATCGCCCGGTATGATGGCTTTACCCACTGCGACCGTACCTTTAACCACGCCTTTAGTGGTTTTATAAGCAATCTTAGCAGGGACAGTCACAAGCTTGTGCACACAGGCCTGTAATAGAAAAGCACTAGCGATGATGACGATAAAATGTAACTTTTTCATAAATTTCCTACGATTAATGAGAGGCTTTGATAGTGACCACTATATTAGCTATCAGATAGGTGATAATCATAAACTATTAAGCCCTTTCTATAAAGCAATTCTCATTATTAATCTCATACTCATGTAAGTAATAACACGGATTCACCAATGACCTCTATACCCCTATGTTTACCAGCATCTATCACTGCTGAACAATTTCTAGCAGAATACTGGCAAAAAAAACCGCTCCTTATTAAGCAAGGCTTGCCACAACTCATCGGCATGTTTGAACCTGATGACATGCTAGGCCTAGCACTAGAAGAAGATGCTAGCGCTCGTCTACTGACCCAGTCTGCGACCAAGACCGAAGGCCAAGCACAGTGGCAGCTCAAAAAAAAACCGTTAACTGAAGCTGATTTTGATAACTTGCCTCAGCAATGGACAGCGCTCGTACAGAATCTAGAGCAATGGTCTCCTGAGCTTGGTCAACTGTGGCAAGCTTTTGACTTTATACCTCAGTGGCAGCGCGATGACATTATGGTCTCATATGCGCCAAAAGGCGGCTCAGTAGGCAAACACTATGATGATTATGATGTATTTTTGGCACAAGGTTACGGTCATCGCCGTTGGCAGCTAGGCAAATTCTGTGATAAAAGCACAGAGTTCGTCGCCGATGAGCCAATCAGGCTTTTTGACGATATGGGCGAGATTATATTTGATGAGATATTAGAAGCTGGCGATGTGCTGTACGTACCACCTAAATTATCGCACTTTGGTGTTGCACAAGATGACTGTTTGACGTTTTCTTTTGGCTGCCGTCGCCCAAACTTGATGCAAATCATCGATAATATGGCTGATATCGCAACCAACGACAGCGATTTATTTATACCGATGATACTGCCACAAGCGCTACAAGCATCAGGTGAGCTACAAGCTGACAGTATCCAAGCGATCAAAAACCAACTATTGCAAATGCTAAAATCTGATCGTGGTGATGACATGATTCGCCAAGCCGTGTCTGAAGTGGTTAGCAAGCGTCAATATGATGCGCTCGTACCAGAAGAAACTTTGGATACAGATGAGCTGATGCAAGCCTTAGCTGAAGGCGCAACACTGCAAGCAGACTACAACAACCGCTTGATCTACAGCCACACTGCTGATGGCATCCTACTATATGCGAACGGTCAACGTATTGATGGGCTAGATGATGCGTCAACGACGGTGTTGATACGCTTGGCCAGTGGCGAGCATTTAACAAATCAAGATGTCACGGATATTGATCCAGATGAACTGAGTGAATGGTTAGAAAACGGCTGGGTTTGGATTAATTATCCTGAATAATCCACTAGCGATATAGTTGATTCAGTTTAAAAGAAGGTCAAGGCAACCGAGCGCAGATGTATATGTGATACCTCAAGTGAGGTTAACGCTGTCACTCTTTTATAGAGGATTGACTATAGTAGCGGACTAAATATTAAACAGGCTTCATAGCGAAACATACTCAGTGTCTATTTACAGAGTAACTTTAGTACAATAGACACTGGGTGCTATTCAGATAAAGGCTATTAAAATAAGAGCCCTTCAAATAAAAGCCATTCGAATATGGGCATTTAAACGCTGTCATTTGAAGCGCTATACTGTGTTAAACAACACCATATTTTTATCACTTATTCTACAAACACTTATCCTATAAAACCGTAGATCTTTTATAGCGACTCACGCCAGCGATAACGGTCTGCTCAATCACCCTATCATCGCCTAGCATCATCAACACAAACAACTGCTCTTCAAGTGACTTAGTCTGCGTCATACGACGCTCAAGCAATTCCGTACCGCCCATATCTATCACGACAAAATCAGCTTCTTTGTTTGGCATGAAATTACCAATCTTATCATCCAACAATAGCGACTGCGCATTACCCAATGTAATCTGATATAACCCTTGATGGGCTGATAGTGATTTTCTCTGTAATTGCTGAACCTTATAGGCCTCTGATAAAGTCGTCAGCATCGATAAGCTAGTACCCGCCCCCACATCAGTCGCAATACTCACGCCGGTATAACTCAAGGTTTTGGACAAATCGAACAGACCACTACCCAAAAATAAATTGGAGGTTGGACAGTGCGCTATTTGAGTGCCTGTATCACGTAACACTTCGTACTCTGGGGTTTCAAGGTAAATACCATGTGCCAGTGTGGTTCGTCTGCCCAGTAAGCCCATATCATGATAAACATCCAAATAGCCTTTATGATTGGGATAAAGCTCACGTACAAAAGCCACTTCATCAAGGTTTTCGGCCAGATGCGTCTGCAGATAAACACTATCGTAACTGCGGTATAGCTCACCTGTCATTTGCAATTGTTTGGGCGTCGATGTAATCGCAAACCTTGGGGTGATGGCCACATGCTGACGTCCACGCTCATGCCATTTATCGATGATATTTTGTGTATCTCGGATGCCTTGCTCAGTGGGCACACACAGATTCTCAGGCGCATTTTGATCCATCAGCACATTACCAGCAATCATGCGTGTGTTCAGTCGAATGCTTTCAGTAAAGAAAGCCTCTACCGATTGCGGATGACTGGTCGAAAACACCAATGCACTCGTCGTACCGTTGGCCAATAACTGGTTTAAAAAGAATTGGGCAGTATCATGGGCAATTTTTGGATTACCAAAATTCGCCTCGGTGACAAAAGTATAATTATTGAGCCAATCGAGTAACTGCTCTCCAAAAGCAGCAATCATATCTATCTGCGGGTAATGCACATGAGTATCGATAAAACCTGGCATGATGAGATTGTGCTTACAATTATGAATCTGTACTGATGCTTTACTCTCTTGCTCGCTCTCATTGCCATACTGCGACATCATTGATGCACAATGTCCGTAATCCACGACTAGACCTGTCGCATCATCGACCACGAGTGCACCGTCGGCAATATACTCAGGATAGACGTTCATGCCTGCGATGACAGGTAATAGTGAGATACTGCTATCCAGCTCTATGGTATTTAGATACTGGGCATTGTCTGAATCTTTTGCCGCAGCCTCCAATTCTTTTGATCGGATAGCAAGGTCATCTTCGGTAAGATAATGCAGTAATTGGGCTTGATAAATATGTATGGCCATAAAAAATCTCACATTAATGGATCAGCACTTTGGCACAAGATTAGGCCATGTTAAACACTCAAACATGACGAGCATATTTTGAACACAAAGTGACTGAGTGCAGCCTATATATCGTTATGGCGTACAAAGATAAAAGACGAAAGTAATGTCTAAATAATAGAAAGTTGAACAGTAATGCAAAGTTTATAAATCAATACCAGTTATGACCTATGACATTTATGCACGATGATAAAGCTGCAAAACTTGCGCAGCGATAGATACCGCAACGGCCATAGGCTCTTTGCCACCAACTTTAAGTCCTATTGGCATGGTTAACTTGGCAATCACTTGCTCACTATAGCCGCGCTGAAGCAAACGAGTTCTAAAACGATTTTCTTTGGTTTTTGAGCTGATACAACCAAGATAAGGCATAGATTGTAATGCGCTATCGTCGGTATTGGCCTCATGAGCATCGGCATTTATATCTATAGAAGCATCCAATGCAGCACGCACCAAGTCAAAATCAAGACTATGATCATGAGTCATGACTAATATAAAGTGCTGAGACCCTTTGTTGGCGGCTGCATTCCGGCGGCTGTTTGCAACGAATGGACGTACAAAGTCCACAGGGTCTTCCTCGATATGTGGACGAATATGCGCAGGCAATTGATAAGTGACTTGGTCATCTATAGCATCAGCATCCTGCGTCACATAACGCTCGAACATTTCAGCGCGGCTATCCACCCAATCGACCTGACAAGGTAAATCGGCAAGTATGGTCATTAATGCCGATGCGACATGCCCTGCTCCAAAAACCAATAACGACATGGGCGGCATCACATTAAAGCACTCAAACATGACGGTGACACTACCACCGCAGCACTGCGCTAACTTGGCACCCAATGGGTAATGTTTGGTATAAACAGCGTCACGGCGTACTGCTTTGGTTTTTTCAGACTTACCTTCTCTTGATGGTTTAGAGCCTTTTGAGTCATCTGTATCTAGCTCACCTTTTAGTAGCTTCCTAGCAGTTATCGTCACATCATGCTCGAGACTACCGCCGCCCAACGTGTCACAGCAGTCATCCAGCGTTACAATCATTTTAGACTGTAACTCTCGAGGTGCTGAACCATTAACAGCAATGACAGTGGCCAAAACATGTGCAACACCCCGCTGCTGATATTGTGCCAGTCCATCATACCAACGCGTCGAGGATATCAAGGGCATCGAGTGTACAGCTGAACACGATGTTACGTGTGGCTCGGCTATTTGTGATGCTGGTGTTTGTGACGCTGATAGATTACTCACCGTGCGCAGGACCCCTAGCCGTTGATACGTTTGGATCTTTTATCGCCTCGGGCTGATCGTCGAATAACTGGCCTTCAGTTTCTGTCGGATTGATATCTTTGCCATGAGGTACTTGCTGCGGCTGTACTCGATCATCATCGATACCGTAATTATCGTCAACTGACGTTAAGCTCTCAATAGTGTCCGTATCTACTTTATCAGCAATCTCCCATGCTTGGCCTTGCATACGCATCACAGCTTTCAATACGGCTTCTGGCGTCGCTGGCATGGTCAACTCTGGATTTTTCTTATAATCACCTAAGCTTGCGACCGCATTGTTAATCGCACACCAGACGCTGGCGGCCAACATAAATGGTGGCTCGCCCACTGCTTTAGAATTATAAATAGTCTGCTCTTCATTCTTACGATCGAACAGTTTCACGCTCCACTGCTTTGGTAAGTCATGAGCCGTTGGAATCTTATAATTTGCCGCGCTATTGGAAGCAAGTTTGCCTGTCTTATCCCAAATCAGCTCTTCCGCGGTCAGCCAACCCATACCTTGAACGAAGCCACCTTCGATCTGACCAATATCAATATCTGGATTAATGGATTGACCAACATCATGCAAGATATCGCAGCGCAGTACCTTATACTCACCCGTTAAAATATCAATTTCGACTTCTGAACACGATGCACCCAGTGCAAAGTAGAAGAATGGACGACCCCATGCTTTTGAGCGGTCATAAAAAATCTTTGGCGTTTTATAATAGCCAGTCGAAGACAAACTAATACGATGCTGATAAGCCAGTAGGGTTAGTTCAGCAAAAGTAAGCATGGCTTTATCGGCAATATAAACGTGATTATTTTCAAACTGAATGCTTTCTGCAACGACTTGAAAATGCTCAGCGGCAAACTCAACCAAGCGTTCTTTAATAGTAATACAGGCATTCTGTGCCGCTTTACCATTGATATCTGTACCCGATGAAGCCGCTGTGGGCGACGTATTCGGCACTTTGTCTGTACGTGTCGCCGTTACTTTCACAGTGTCTAAATCTACATCAAATTCATTGGCGACAATTTGGGCAATCTTGACATATAACCCTTGCCCCATCTCAGTACCGCCGTGATTGATCTGGATAGTACCGTCGGTATAGATATGTACCAATGCCCCTGCTTGGTTCAAATGCTGTACGGTAAATGAGATACCGAATTTAACAGGCGTCAATGCAAGACCTAAGCGCTTATCACTACCCTCGGCGTCTGCTTTTTGATTGGCCTCTAGAACCTGCTGACGACGTTTATCATATTCGCTGTCATCAGCTAGCGACTTCATAATCGTGGCCAGATCAAAATGCTCAATCGGCTGTCCATAATGGGTGCTCTGACCATCTTTATATAAGTTCGTTAATCGTACTTGTAGCGGATCTTTTCCCAACGTATAAGCGATATGATCCATCATATATTCAGCCGTTAGTAACCCTTGCGGACCACCAAAACCTCGATATGCCGTGTTGGATACGGTGTGTGTCTTACAACGATGACCTGCTATCTGTGCCGCTGGATAGTAGTAGGCATTGTCACAATGGAACATCGCACGATCAACGATAGCATCAGACAAATCAGGCGAATAACCACACAATCCTGATAATTGCATATCCACGCCAAGTATTTGACCTGCATCATCGACACCCACATCATATCGGTTGGCAAACTCATGGCGTTTACCCGTCACCACCATGTCATCCTGACGGTCTAGACGCATACTCACTGGCACATTATGGCGTTTGGCCACGATACCGCACAGACAAGCCCAAGCAGCGGCTTGCGTTTCTTTACCACCGAAACCACCACCCATTCGACGTACCACGGTAGTCACTGCATGAAAAGGCAGATCGACTACTTCAGCGACGAGCTGCTGTACTTCGCTAGGATGCTGCGATGAAGTGTAAACCTCCAGACCACCATCATCACAAGGCACAACGTATGACACCTGACCTTCGAGATAAAAATGCTCTTGCCCTAGCATATGAATATGGCCTGCAATACGAGTAGACGCAGATTCAAGTGCTACTTGAGCATCCCCGCGCGTCATAAAATGGCTAGGACGCACAAACTGCTCTTGATTTAATGCGTCTTCAATAGTCAATATCGCTGGTAATGGCTCGTATTCTATAACTGCTTTAAGCGTAGCTTTTTTGGCCGCCCGATGACTGGTAGCAACGACGACAAATAGTGTCTGACCCACATATTCTGTGATTTTATCCACCATCAGTGGATCGCCATCAAAGACAGGGCCGATATCAGTTTTAGCCGGTATGTCCTCAAAGGTAATAACATCTATTACCCCATCGGCTGCTTTCACCATATCCAGATCCATGCTCAATACACGTGCATGCGCATGAGTGCTCTTGCCGATGGCTAAATGCAAAGTGCCTTGAGGCTTTAGCATATCATCGACATAAGTGGCAGTGCCCATCACATGGCTGATCGCACTATCATGCTTTGCGCCAGTACCGATTTTGTTTTTAGGTGGACGTACGCGACGGATACTGTAGCTGTCAAATAATGAAGAATGATGGCTCATGATGGGGCTCTCTTATATTTTTGGTCAAACCTATATATTCGGATTCTAGCGTTTTGGCGGCATGATAAGAACGATATAACGAACAGCTGGATTAAAAGTTAAAATCATAACGGTTATAAATATCTATATTGGGGGCAAAAGAAGTTTAGAGCCACTTTAGATATTAACTGTCTCTATCAAGCACTTATCGTTTGCAGCTCTGCTATTAATTGCTTACCACACTTAGTGAGTAGTCGTTGCACCACATGCATACGATACTCTCGACTGGCTCTCACATCCGTCATTGGCGACACATCCATTGGTAGCATCTGTGCCGCCGTCTCAAAACTAGCTACCGTCAAAGGTTGTCCGATCAATGCTTGCTGAGATTTTTTCGCTAACAGAGGTATCGCCGCCATACCACCAAGCCCAAATTTGGCATCTTCGATGGTCATACCGTCTGCTGAGATATCCAGTCTCGCTGCAAGCAGACAGGCAGAAATATCATCTTCATAACGCTTACTAATTTTATGAATGTATAGATATTGATTGTCTTGCAGAAGTGGTATGTGAATAGCGACCACATAGCTGCCTGCACGTAGCTTGGTTTTTTTATAATCTAAAAAGAATGCTGATAAAGGTATTATCTCATCAGTGTAAGATGCTTGAGATTTGTCAGTACGGTTGGCCATATCACAATGACGTAAATGAACCTGCGCATCTAACGCCAACAGAATCGGTGGTAAATCGCCAATCGGTGAGGCATTGGCAATATTGCCACCGATAGTACCCATATTCCGAATTTGTGGTGAAGCAATACGCTCAAATACCGCAGCAAATGTAGGAAAATACTGCTCAAGCACAGGCAGCATTTTTTTATAACTCATACCAGCACCAAGTACTAGCGATTTTGTAGATGCTGATGCTACGTTTTGCTTATCATCTGATAGCGCATTGTCATTAGCATCTACCACTGACCAAGATTTTAGCTCATCAATCGCAGACAGCTGCACTATCAGTTCATGATCGACCAAATGCTGTGTCACACTTAGACTCAAATCAGTCCCGCCTGCCCATATAGTCGCCTTTGGGTTAGCCGCTAGCACCTGATTCAGCTCATCAATTGACTGCGGAATAAACAACTGCCGCGAGTCTTGCGTCAATGCCGGTTCAATAGCATTACTCTTCGTTGAAATAGGCGCTTTGCTAGTTGCCATCGCATCAGTAGCTAGCGTTATCATGAGATCTTTCGCGTCTGTCTGCGCTTCGTCTCGCTGTTTACCAATATTGCCCATGGCCAGACCAGCTTCGATAATAGGACGATAACCCGTACAGCGACACAAATTCCCCGATATTGAAGCGACAATATCATCATAGCTTAGCGCATCTATCGTCGCATCCTGCACTTTTTGCAGACGATGGTTTTCATAAACGCTGGCAAGCGACATCACAAACCCAGGTGTGCAAAAGCCACACTGCGAACCATGACAGTCAACCATCGCTTGTTGTGCTGGGTGCAATGAGGCGCGATCTGGATGATGCTCAGGATTGTCCGCGAGATAAGCCGCTGTCATCAGATGGTGACCATCCATCAATGACAGCAAAGTAATACAGGAGTTTAGAGTATAAAAAGGAGTGGTAGATTGTTCGCTATCATCTATAGCCAATCGTTGCGCCATGATGGTACAGGCACCGCAGTCACCACTACCACAGCCTTCTTTGGTGTCGGTCTGTCGTTCGTGCAAGCGTAAATATTCAAGTACCGTTGTATTCGGATTGAGGTGGGTTATCTCATGGTGCTTTCCGTTCAGATAGAAACTAATCATAGCAAGACTCGGCTAAAAAATTGGGCTTTATAAAATTAGGCAGCTCAGATAAACCACCAACATAAATATCTACTAAATCGCTCAAAACAATCAATCTATATTTAATAAACCTTAAACAATAATGGCATTTAATAATACTTTTTGGCTAGATAGTTAATTCATTTTAAAAGAGCGTCAAGGCAACCGAGTGCAGATGTAACTGTGATACTTCAAGCGAGGTTAACGCTGTCACTCTTTTATAAATGATTGACTATATTTTTATTATATATCAGCGTCTTGAGTATCCACTGGTAAGAACAAACTCAATGTAATGGCTGTGATAGCACCAATTGCTACAGGTGATATCAGCACGTTACGTATCAATTCAGGCACATGTGATAATACTTCAGGCACCATAGAAACACCGATTCCCATTCCGACAGAAGTCGCGACAATCAACATATCTCGACGGTCGAGCTTGGCGGTCGACAATACCTTGATACCAGCCACTGCTACTGTGCCGAACATCACCAAGGTTGCACCGCCCAGTACTGGCTGAGGCATGGTTTGTAATAAGGCGCCGAAGATAGGAAACATCCCAATGATAATCATCAGAGCTGCAATATAAATCCCGACATGGCGACTGGCAACTCCGGTAAGCGCTATAACGCCATTATTTTGGCTAAAAGTCGTCGACGGCATACTGTTTAAAGTCGCAGCAATCATAGAGTTCACACCATCTGCCAATACCCCACCCTGAATGCGATTGAGATAGACAGGTCCTGTGACAGGTTCTTTTGACACCACGGCATTTGCCGTTAAATCGCCTGTCGTCTCAAGCGCACTTACACAATACAGAATGGCTAATGGAATAAAGGCGGCGATATCAAATTGAAAACCAAATCTAAAGGGGATAGGAACTGTCACGAAGCCAACATTACTCAGTGAAGAAAAATCCAACCTGCCCATAAAAAAGGCGGCTAGCATACCTAAAACTAAAGCAATAACAATCGAGGAAAGTCTTAATAAAGGATTTTTTGAGCGGTTAAAAACAATCACTGATACCAGTACAACCATACCTAAAAACAGATTCTGTAAGCTACCAAAATCTTCGGCACCAAAGCCACCTGCAATATCAGTCATGGCCACTTCGATTAATGGAACACCAATGAGAATAATAATAGTACCAGTGACAACAGGCGTAAATATTCTTTTTAATTTATGAATAAAACGACTCAGGACGACTTCAACAAAGGCAGCGCAAAAACTAACGCCAAAGATGGTGGCCAAAATATCTTCTGGTGAACCACCACGTCCTTTTACAATTAGGCCAGCAGAAATAATCGCTGTCAAAAAAGCAAAGCTAGTCCCTTGTAGACTTAACATGCCAGCACCTACGGGACCTATTTTTTTACATTGAATATAAGTGCCAATGCCAGAGGATATTAGAGCACAGCTAATCAAATAAGGGACATACTCACCCAACCCCAAAGTCCCAGCGACAATCAAAGTGGGTGTAACAATAGCAACGATACTGGCTAGTAGATGTTGCAAAGCGGCGAAGCTTGCCGGCCAAAAACTAGGATTGTCATTGAGCTGATACATCAACTCGCTGTTTTTTTGAGACTCTATAGATTCAGGCACTGTTAATCATCCTTGATTAATATATTTTTAAGTCTACTAACACTTCTTGATAACAGGTGTCAGCAGCCTCGCTAATAGTTTTGGTCTGAGCAATTCGACGTTAGTGATAACACCGCTTTGAAAGATGACCATTTGGTCAGGTTTTATGATGATATCACTACTGCTGTTTGCCGACAAGCGATAAAATAGCGTTCATAAGTCATAAGATTTTAAGTATTCACCGTCTAAAATATGAAATACTTGAAAAGCAGCCATAAAAAAACGGTTAATGCTCATTTTCTAAGAGTTTTGAAGCTCTTGAAAACAAACATCAACCGTTATTCAAACAATGCTAAGTAGCATCTTACTACCTAGCACATTTAATTTTTCTTATGTCCCAAGCTCAAGCAAGCTAGCATTACCACCGATAGCCGTGGTATTGATGGTTTTCACACGCTCGGTGACAAAACGATGCAGATAATCAGGCGTGAGCATTTCTGACAAACCTTCCATATCCGTCACGCTAATAACCTGCGTCAAAATACCATCAGTTTTAGCCAGTTCTTGGCTGATTGTCTGTGCATCAGCTCGGCTACCAGACACTGCCACTTGTGCAAGACGATCGATATACAACAAAGTAATGGTCTGTGAGTCATTAGCAACGCTCAACACATCTTCGCTAATGCCCGTTTCATAAAGCACTTTTGCTGCTTCAACACACATCTCATCTTGGCTTGGGCAATGTAATATGACTTCATTACCTGTCAATAGTGCTGCAACCAGCTGGCCTAGTACGGCCATTGCACGGGCAGACTCACCGCCCACCACCATCGTCTTACCGCGACCTGTAACATACAAGTCGTTCGACTCGCCAGTGGCACCAACCATACGATGCATCTCATCCAAGCTAGGTGCTGCACTCAACAGATGATTGAATAAGCGCTTGGCCTTGTTGGCATCACCAGTTAGCAGCGCCAGCTTTGGAATGGCTGCCTGTAGATAGGTTGCACGGTTTACTGCGCCCAGTAATCTCCAAGACTCACAGACCTGTGCATGATTTTTTTTGAATTCAGTCGCCATGATGCTACTCCTTATGCAAGTTCTGTTTGAGTGGTGGTTTGGGCTTGGCTATTGCTAGCCTCGATATCAGTCGTTGGCTCTGAGACTAGCTGCATGAGGCGTGATACATAGTGTGGACCACCCGCTTTAGGGCCAGTACCAGACAGACCACAGCCACCAAATGGCTGGACGTTGACCACAGCACCAATCTGGTTACGGTTAATATAGGTATTACCGACAAACGCGCGGCGCTCGATGTTTTCAGTGGTGGTTTCGATACGACTGTGGATACCCAAAGTCAAACCAAAACCTGTCGCATTAATCGCATCAATCAGCTTGTTCAAATCACGAGCTTGATAACGCAGTACATGCAAAATCGGGCCAAAGTGCTCACCGCCGATGACATCGATGCTTTTGACTTCAATCGCCGTTGGCAATACAAACGTAGACTGATCTTGGCTCACGACTGAGGTTGAGCTCATTGGTGTCTGTGCCAAAATCGTCGCGGTTGGCTCTGCTGCCATACGCTCGATATGTGCCTCTAGACCTTGCTTGGCATCCGCATCAATCACTGGGCCCACATCAGTGGCAGCATAAAGTGGATTACCAACAGACAATTCTGCCATGTTACCTTGTAGTAGCTCGATCAAATCATCTGCCATCTCTTCCTGCACGCATAAGATACGGCAAGCTGAACAACGTTGACCCGCTGAACCAAACGCTGATAATACCGCGTCTCTAACAACCTGCTCTGGCAGTGCCGTTGAATCAACGATCATCGCATTCTGACCACCCGTTTCTGCGATAAATACTGGCAGCTCACCGCTGGCTTGGGCATGGTCGTTTAGGCTTTGATTGATACGCTGCGCGGTTTGAGTAGAGCCGGTAAAGACCACACCTGCAATATTATCAGCTGCCGTCAATGCGCCGCCCACATCACCTGCACCAGTGACCAATTGCAGGGCCGCTGCTGGAATACCCGCTTGATACATTAATTGTGCAGCAAAGTGCGCAATCAAACTGGTTTGTTCAGCAGGTTTGGCCACTACCGTATTACCTGCAGCTAGTGCCGCCACGATTTGACCAGTATAGATTGCCAATGGGAAGTTCCATGGACTGATACAGACAAAAGTACCACGTGCTTTGTAGACTTGACGTGCTTGTTTACCAGACAAATCGGTAAACTCATAAGCAGTCACGTCTAAACGCTCAGCTTCATCTGCATAAAAACGGCAGAAATCAACCGCTTCTTTGATCTCATCAATACCGTCTTGCAGCGTCTTGCCCGCTTCAACTTGGCACAATGCCATCAATTCAGCATAGTTCTCTTCGTATAACTCTGCAATCTTACGCAAGATTTCAGCACGCTTCATGGCTGATACGTTTTGCCACTCATTTTGACCAGCAACAGCAGCATCAATGGCTTGACGAGCCAATTGGGCGTTGGCGTATTTAACGTCACCAGCACTGACTTCATGGTTCCAAGGTGCACGTACTGTCTGAGCATCAAGCTGATGCGTTGTGCCATCTACTTCGTAATCATTAACAGCTTTACCGTTGATGATAGAGGTCGCTGACCAAGACTTGTTTAAGTAGCCATCGATAGCTGCTGTAAACGGTGCCCACTGCGAGTCAATAAAGATATTAGGGCCAAAGCTGGCACGGCGCGCACCATAAATCTCTGATGGTAATGGGATATCTGGGTTGTTCAACGTGGCATTGGTTAGCAGCTTGTCGTATGGATGCACCGTCAGCTTATCGATAGGATAAGACTTGTCTAGCAACTGATGGACGAACGAGCTGTTTGCACCATTTTCAAGCAAGCGACGTACCAAGTACGGTAGTAAGTCTTTGTGAGCGCCTACTGGTGCATAGATACGTACTGGAATCTGATACGCATCTAAAATATGATCATAAAGTGCATCACCCATGCCATGCAAACGCTGGAATTCAAAGTCTCTGTGCGCGCTCATCGTAATGATTGACGCTAATGTATGAGCATTATGCGTCGCAAACTGTGGCCAGATTAGCCCGCGCAAATGATCTGATAATAAGAAACGCGCGCAAGCAAGATAAGCGGTATCTGTGCCTTCTTTACGAGTCCATACAGGATAACCTGATAGACCTTTTTGCTGTGCCAGTTTGATCTCTGTATCCCAATAAGCGCCTTTAACTAAGCGTACTGGGATGCGGTCGCCTACTTCACTTGAGAGACAAGCCAACCAAGCGAGGACTGCGATAGCGCGTTTAGAGTAACCCTGTACAACGATACCCAAACCATCCCAGCCAGACGTCAAGTTATCACGGTACAAAGACTCAAACAGTTTTAGAGAAATCTCAAGACGATCCGCTTCTTCAGCATCAATACTCAGATCAACATTGACCTCACGTGCCGCTTCAATAAGCAACATGCAGCGTTGACGCAGCAGTCCCATGACTTGCGTTTCTTGCGTGGCTTCATAGCGAGGATGCAGTGCTGATAGCTTGATCGACACCGATGGCTTTGGCATGCCGTCTTTAACTTTGATGCTCGCCGTGGCTTTGATGGCATGCAGATAGTCGTTGAAGTATTTTTCAGCATCTCTGTGCGTGATGGCCGCTTCACCTAGCATATCAAATGAGTAGGTGTAACCTCTATTGCGATACGGCTGGCTGTTTTTATTAGCATCTTCAATGGTTTCGCCCAATACGAACTGATGACCCATAATACGCATGGCTTTTTGCATCGCACTACGAATGACAGGCTCGCCCATCTTTTTAGTCATACGGTCTAAGAAGCCTGACGCTGTCGTGCTGCTATCAATGCTCACGACGCGGCCAGTCATCATCATGCCCCAAGTGGAGGCATTGACCATAAAGCCATTGTCATTTTTGATGTGCTTTTTCCAATCAGCCACGCTCATTTTGTCATGAATCAAAGCATCGGCCGTATAGCTGTCTGGCACACGAATCAAGGCTTCTGCCAAGCTCATGAGCAAGATACCTTCTTGGGTATCAAGGCTATACTCAAGCAACAATGAATCGACCATTTTGACGGCTTTGCCATCATTACGCACGTGCTCGACCAACTTACGCGTTTGCTCAGCAGCAGCATCGCGCTCTTCATCACTAGGTTTGGCAAGGGGTAACAGCTCAGACAACCAACGCACTTCATCCACACTATATAGCGGTGAAATACGGGTATGTAGCGTTTCTAATGACTGGGTAAGATATGCCGGCTTCAGCAAATCAACAGCAGAAAACAAGATAGGCTCTTGCGGGGTAAACTGGTCTACTGGGTTCATAATAACTCCATAACTATCGTTTAAAAACCATAATAAATGGTGCTTTAGGAAGTCTGATCGTCCTGTGTGACGGCTCACAACCGCTATCAAATTGAATAGTGGTTATTAACGGATACTCACAGTAATAATCAAAAGACCAAACGGCGCCATCACAAAACTAAAAATCCAGCAGAGGCTGGAGACGGTTAAGTAGGTCGTTCGACTGTTAAACGGGCTACGCTAACAATACAAAGGCAACAACGCAAAGCTAAGCGGCATTAGTGCCTTCTTCTTGTTAGTAGTGAAAGGAGTATGATGGTCAGATACCAGTTTATCGAAACGACATACAGTCGCTTTAATAAACACCAATCTATCATCTTAGCTGACGCTAATTCACTGTAAGAAAAACCTCTACGGCGTTGATTGAGGTGATGCGCTTAACGTGGCTATAATATCATGAAAAAAAAATTCGAACTAACGATTTTTCTCATTTTTATAAATAAATAACTCTTTATATAACAATAGCTTATGTCGCAATCTCCGACCATGACGCTTTGGTTATGTTTTTTCGTTTACTATTGCCGATTGATTGTCGTTACAGCGCTAGATATCAGTATCAAAAATACTAGCGTATGCCTTCAATTCATGCGACAGTCATCTCAATAGGCTAATATTCGGTATAGCACTTATATCAAAAAAAACCCCTCCTTATCTATACCAGATAAGGAGGGGTTTTTATTGCAAGCTAAGCTAAAACTGTATCGTTTAGCAAAGACTGCTGACTGGCTTTAAACCGTTAAACAAAGACAATTTTTGCCAATAGTACGAAAGTCAATATCCATACTGGAATGCTAATGTCAGAAAACTTACCCGTCAATGCTTTGGTTGCCGTATAAGTGATGAAACCAAGTGCGATACCATCTGCGATAGAGTAAGTCAGTGGGGTAAATAATAATACGACAACGACTGGCGCTGCTTGAGTCAAGTCAGACCACTCTACGTCTTTTAGAGTGCCTAACATCAATACCGCCACATAAAATATCGCGCCTGCTGTTGCATAAGCAGGGATCATACTGGCTAATGGCGCAAAGAATATACTAAGCAAAAATAGCACGCCGACAGTCACAGCGACCAATCCAGTACGACCACCTGCAGCAATACCTGAAACGCTTTCGATATAACTGGTTGTCGATGACGTACCAAGTAAAGTCCCTGCTACTGTCGCAGTAGAATCTGCAAACATCGCTTTACCCATGTTCTTAACTTTACCATCTTTATCTACCAAGCCTGCCTGTTGCGTGGTTGCAATCAACGTACCAGCTGTATCGAATAAATCGACGAATAAGAAAGCAAAGATAACGCTGATCATACTCACATCAAACGCGCCAGCAATATCAAGCTGCATGAATGTAGGTACAATCGATGGCGGTGCAGAGATAATACCAGTGAAATGCGTATTGCCAGTTAATAAGCTGACCAAAGCCACAAGCAAGATACCAATAGTCACCGCACCAGGGACTTTCTTATAGGACAAAGCGAGAATAACAATAAACCCAACAGCAGCCATCGCCGGTCCAAAGCTTGTCATATCACCTAAGCCAACCAACGTAGCGTCATGATTGACGATGACGCCTGAGCTTTGTAATGCAATGAACGCTAGAAATGCACCAATACCAGCGACCACGCCCTGCTTGAGCGACACGGGAATAGAATTGATGATCATTTCGCGAATTTTGAACAGACTCAACAGCACAAAAATACAACCAGATAAGAACACCGCGCCAAGCGCAACTTGCCATGTGTACCCCATACCAAGTACCACGCCGTAAGTGAAAAAGGCGTTAAGACCCATGCCAGGAGCCTGAGCAACAGGTAAACGAGCATAGAGTCCCATGATCAAACACCCGATTGCTGCTGCCAAACAAGTAGCAACAAACACAGCGCCTTTATCCATGCCAGCATCTGCTAGCACGTTGGGGTTAACAAAGATAATATAGGCCATCGTTAAAAAAGTGGTCAAGCCAGCAAGAATTTCAGTTCTTACCGTGGTGTTTTCACCGTTAATCCCAAAATAGCGTTCGATTGCATTCATAAGTGTCGCGCCCAGCTTGCTAGTGAAAGAACAAATTTATTAATGCCTAAAGTCAACACAACGTCAGCAGACAAATCGTGACGTCATCTCTAGAAAGGCAGCAGTAACGAAGTGTAACATTCTAGAGAAATTACACTATAAATTCAATCACTACCAGTACCCGAAGCGTACAAACACGATTTCTCCTGTTACTTGGAAATCATATTTGGACAGGCTTTTAGGTAAATAAAACATATTTTCAAGATATCTATCGATAGATGCACAAACAGAATTTACCTTTTGAATAAAACAACATAGCTAAACATTCATTAATTATTTGGTATTTAACACTTTATTAAATGACCTTTACTTCATTTAGCAGTACACTAGGCGGTTAATATAAGTGTGCAGAATTATTGCGCCACCAAGTTTTTATGTTATCGAATACCCTATTTGGCCTGCGTATTGCACCATGCCAGCTCTTGTCCATTATCCGTGAGTTCATTACATGCCTGAGTCATTAAATATTATTGATCTTATTACCCAAGCCAGTCTATTGGTGCAGATTGTGATGGCACTATTATTATTAGCATCTTTATTCAGTTGGATCATTATTTTTCGTATGAGTGCGCGGCTTGGTACGGCTCAAAGTTTCGATCAACAGTTTGAAACTTGGTTTTGGTCAGGTGAAGATTTAGCCAAACTATATCAAGGTGTGCAAGGCTCGCCTGAACGCCAAGGACTTGAGCAGATTTTTTATGTTGGGTTTTCAGAATACCTAAGAATGCATAAAAAGCGCCAGCCTAAAGATGACATTATCGATGGCGTTGAGCGTAAGCTAAGAGTTGGGCTAGGTCGTCAACAGCAACTGCTCGAATCAGGGCTGACAACGCTGGCCAGTATCGGATCAGTGGCGCCTTATATCGGATTGTTTGGTACAGTCTGGGGTATTATGAATGCCTTTTTAGGATTGTCGCAGACAGAACAGGCCACCCTAGCCTCTGTTGCGCCTGGTATCGCCGAGGCCTTAATCGCCACTGCCATGGGTCTGTTTGCAGCGATCCCTGCTGTACTGGCTTACAATCACTTTACGGCAAAATCTAGCCGCTTATATGACTCGCGGGCGCTGTTCTGTGATGAGATGACCGGCATGCTCCAACGTGAGACGAGTGCAGCAAACCCTGTCAGCAGAGAAACGCAATCTACCACTAGTCAAGCATAAGGACGATGAAGCCATGAAGCAAAGTCCCTATCGCCGTGAAAAGAAAGCGCTAAATGCGGAGATGAATGTCGTTCCTTACATCGATGTGATGCTGGTGCTGCTGGTCATATTTATGGTGACAGCGCCGATGTTGATTACAGGTGTTAATGTCGATCTGCCAAAAGAGCAAACCAACACCATGAGCCAAAGCCAGCTACCGGTGATCGTATCTCTAACTGGTAATGGAGAGATTTTTATCAGTTACGAAAGTAATGTCGATTTGCCAGTGAGCGAACCTGAACTGATTAACACCTTATCTAATTTGCAGACTCAAAACAGTGATGCCGGAGCGTCACCCGTACAGGTGATGATAAATGCCGACCAAAACAATCAATATGGTGCAATCATGACGCTAATGGCGACGTTACAACAAGCCGGTATTCAAAAGGTAGGACTACTAACAGGCGCTCCTCTACCCACGCCTTCACTGTAATCAACAGATTAATAAGCACCACATTCGATCAAGCTTATAATAGAATCGTAGTCAACCCAATGAACCACGTTCATGAGTATAAATATTATGCATAATGCTCCTGCCGTCTATGTGCCTACCCAACCTGAAGGCAATGGGCTGACCTTGCCTACGCTACTCAGTTTACTCGCACATGGCCTTGTGATTGGCCTGCTCGTTTATAACTATCAACACACTGAAGTCGACATGACTGGTAGTATCGAAACGGTCATGGTATCACCTGAGCAACTGGCTGATATGCAAAATCAGATACTGGCCAATCGTGCTGCCGCGCAAGCTCAAGCAGCCAATGCTAGCAGCAGCTCGTCGACAGTTACGCAAGAAAATGAGTCTAACAGTAACAATGCCAACCAAAATAGTGCCCAATCAAGCTCACAACCAGTACCTAGTTTTAGCCGCCCCGATGATACTACTGGCCGCCCTTTATTGATGAGCGAAGAGCATCATCAACGTTTGCTTGAACGAAATAGAGAATATGAGCAACAGATGGCTGAGTTGGCAGAACAATTAGATGAATCAGTGACAGAAAAGCACGATGCTATTGAGCAAGACAAGAGAGATGAGCAAATAGAAGATCAACAAAGGCTCCAAGAGTATCGTAATAAGCCAAATGACACTCCCAAAATTATACGTCCTAATAATAAAAGCACCAATATAGAATTTGAAAGTAATGATTCTGATGGCACACCTAAGAATTACAGTCTAGCAAAAGGCGACTCTGTCGTATCTAGCGATACAACAAGCACCACAAAAGAAAGCAGTCGTTCAGCAGCAGGTGGCAATCGCGGTGCTAGCAACAATGAAATTATCAGCTTAATCAAACGTAACTATAATCCACCGACAGGAGCGAAAGGCACGACTCAGCGCGCGACTCTAACGATTACTGTGAATGCTAGCGGCAAGGTGACCAATGTCTCAGTTTCAGGACCTGATAGTAGAGTCAATGAGGCAGCCAAACAAGCAGCTTGGGATGCGGATAGCTTCCCAATAGATACTAGCGATCCAAAATATCCTACTTTCGATATACAGTTTAGGGGTAGTAACTAATAAGTTGCTCATGTCTCACATTATTGATAACGTTACCTTAATAATCTTATACTGTTAAAGGTATTCCCATACCTTTATGGTTGATTGATTACTTGTAGAAATGATCACTATACTTTTTCAGGAGCTTGAATTACTCATGCGTACTCATAAAAAACTACTCACATCTTTACTTGCCAGTGCCTCAGCTTTGCTGGTCGCTCCAAGTATATTTGCAGCTCCTGTCGTTCTGGAACTAGATTACGACATTCCTACTCAACAAAACCAAGCCGCTTTTGTTCCCTTCGCTGGTGACACCGTCATGTCTTCTATTATCCTAAATGACTTAGGTAAAACCGAGCTAAAAGTGACTAGCGAAAATTTGCCACAGCAACCGTATAGTAGCAACGAGTTAGCAGGTACCCTACCCGTATGGCAAAGTATCGGTATTCCTTACCTAGTCGTCGGTAGCAGCAGTACCAATCGCGGTAAAGTGACCACCAACTATGAAGTCATTGAAGTAAAGTCAGGGCGAATACTAGCAGGAAAACAAAGTCTAACGGCTAATAACGATAAAGAAAGTATGCGTTATGCTGGGCACGTCATCGCAGATAAAGTATATGAGTTGATTACCGGGACGCCAGGAGATTTTTCAGGACGTATTGCTTATATTGAAGAGGAATTAAGCGGTAAGAATAAAGTCTCACGCCTAAAAATTATGGATGCTGATGGTGAAAATGCGAGAACACTTGCTGAAGTCAAAGGGTCTATCTTTTCACCCGCTTGGTCACCAGACGGCAAACGCATTGCTTACTCTGTACAACGTGATCAATCGTATCAAGTCATCTACGTACAAAACGTTGATGGCGGCGGCGCAACCGCATTAACACCCTTCTCTGGTAGTAACTTGAGTCCATCATTCTCACCAGATGGCAGCAAAATATTATTCTCTAGCAGCTTTGAAGGCAGTGCTGATATTTACGAGATAAGTGCCAGTGGCGGTCAACCTAAAAGACTCACCAGCTGGCCAAGCAGTGAAGTACAGCCAAGCTATGCGCCTGATGGTCAATCTTTTGTGTTCGTCAGTGACCGCGCAGGTTTCAATAAGCCACAAATCTATCGTTATGAATTTGGCTCAGGACGTACTACGAAGCTATCAAATAGTGGTTATGCGACTAGCCCGCAGTTCAATAGCGATGGTTCACAAATTGCCTTTTTGAATGGCTCATCAGCCGCTATCATGAATAGCAATGGTGCAATAACGGCTAATTTGGGCAATACGGGCATTGATGAAGCACCGAGCTTTTCGCCTAACGGTAAGCGCGTAGTCTATGCTTCAAAACAAGGTGGTAAAGGTATTATTACAATAAAATCACTAAATGGTGGTGAGACGTTTGGCAAGTCTGGACAAGGTACTATTCGCTCACCAGTATGGTCAGCCAGTCCAAAGTAAATAATCCACTTGCTGTCTTTCTCAATCTATAAATCCTTGTATATAAAAAAGCGCCTAACTATCTGTTAAGCGCTTTTTTTGTTTTCTAAGAGCAGTAGTGAAGTAATTTGTATATTAGGGCGTGTCCTCAATTCAATCGATAGTCATCTAAATGGGTTAAAAATGGCTAAATCTTGCCAAACAGCGTCAAATAGCTGACTAATATCTCGATATTATCTGCGCTATGTTCCTTGTTTGACTGCGATTTATCTCACTTTTATCACCATTTTTAAAATGAGGACACGCCCTAGATATTTTTCTTTAATAGCCATTAGCTAAAAGTGTAAATAGTATTAATCATCACTCGGATCACCTGCTGGTGGGTTGTCATGACGCAGTTTTGCCACGTTTTCAGCCGTTACCGTCTCAGTAAAGCCATTCAGGTCACTGACCACATATTGAGTAACCGCAGCCATCTGCTCATCATTCATCATCCCATGAAATGACGGCATACCGCGAAAACCATTCATTAAGATATCAATGATGTAATACTTTGATTGCATCTTACTGTTATTAGCCAGTGGTGGATAATAACCTGCACCGTAAGCACCCTCGCCTTTATGCATATGACAGGCTGCACAAGAGTCGTGATATAGCTTTTCACCATCTGTTGTCACAAATGCATTGGTGCCTTCAAACTTTGCTTCCCACTTAGTAATACTTGGGTCATTTTTCATATTGGGCAGTGAGCTGTCATCAACGATATTCATAGAAGGTGTTGCAAGCTCATCACGACTCATATGGACAGCACCCCAAGCGCCTGTATTACGGCTTGCTTGATAGTCAGCAGGCTGCGTAGCTTCTTTCTCTTGTACGCTGGCTATCGTTTGTATGTCATCCGACTGTTGACTACAACCTAGCAGTGCCGCACTACTCAACACACTCAGCAACATCACAGTCAGCAGTTTGGGTGTCATGTTTTTTATGACTGTCTTCTTCACGATTGCATTATCCATGATAGCCTCTGAATTTTATAGTTATTCGTATTAACCCAGCATTTTTGCTTTTTTATGCAGGCGCTTTGCGGCATCCATACCAGATAGAATAGCGCCTTCCTGCCATGCTGGAATGTGTGAGCAATGCTCGCCTGCCAGTACGATACGATTATCAATACTGCACAAGGTATCGTAATGCTGCCGACGGGTCGACTCATTCCAAATCCCATAACAGCCAAGCGTCCATGGGATACGGTGCCAGACAACTGACGTACCTGCGCGGAATTCTTTGGGATACTGAGGATGGATATATTTACCATAGGCAAGCGCAACATTGATACGCTCTTTCGGCGTTAGGGTATTGAACTTATAAGACGTCGGGCCGTAACCATAGGCGCCTAGCAACACCCCTGTCCCATCTTTGAACATATTTTGTGACGGATAGGCAATCTGCGCAATGGGCATGTCGGTATAAGTCAGACCACCAAATATCCACTCATCTTCTTCCCAAAATCGGCGGTTGAACTCTAAGCCGACTTTATAAGAGGTTTCATAAGGCACAGCGGCCATCGCCTGTTTCATAGGTTTTGAGACATTGATATCCATCTGCGTCAATATCGTTAGTGGGATATTACAGACGCACCAATCTGCACGGATGGTCTTAGTGGCACCATCTGGACTGTTGCTATCGACATAATCGACCGTCACACCACTTTCGTCTTGATGAATTTTGGTGACTTTTGCATTAAACTCAATCATATCCCGACATTCACGGGTGAATGCATCACCGATTTTACCCATACCGCCCACTGGCTGAAACATGGTTGGCTGATGACCATAAGTCATATGATTGCTATAGATATCTGCCCACATACCCGACTCTAATATCTCACTGATAGGTAAAGGCTTGGATGGGGTCGCATCAGGCATCAAGCCGCCACCCGGAAACACACTAAAACCGCGATGCTTGCTGGTCTCATTGCTGGCATGGTAGCGATAGTCTTTATCGAGCACACCCCAACCTTTTAAGCCTTCTAACAGTTTCTCTTTGTCTTCTCTATTCACCGAACGATCGAGAGCGCCGACATTAACGGACTTCGATAACAACTCCGCGACGTGACCTTGGATATCGTTTTTTACATCACCCAAACGTTGGGGCACACCGCCAAAATGAGTGCTACGATGCAAATACGCACGATCATTGGTCTGAATAAATGGCTGTAGCTCAACACCGAACTGTTTGCAATAATGGAAGATGGCATAGTGATGACTGGGCAAACGCCATGGCCCACCATTAAAATAATTGCCTTCTTCAAAATCACAAGTGACTTCTTCACCGCCAAGCTCTGTATATTTATCACCGCTGTTCAACGTCCAGCTGCGACCACCGCCACGGTTCTGATATTCGAGAACCTTGACATCATAGCCTGCTTTACGTAACTCATAAGCCGCTGTCAGTCCACCAAGACCAGCACCGAGAATGACAATGCTAGCACCCGGAGGTGCACCTTTTAGATCCATGGTCTCTTTGAAACTCGACTCTGAAGCAAATCCCAATGTCGTCATTGCCTGATACATCGCCGTTGCACCCGCTGTCTTACCAATCATCGAGAGCAGTTGGCGCCGCGTTGGAGACTGAGGCATGTCTTTCATAATAAAGTCCTTAAAGTAGGCGTTCGTGCAAAACAGAAGGCATTGATACGATGAATCAGCTCGGCTTAATTTTTCATTTTTTGTTTAAGCTGTCGTGCCTTACCGTGTTGCCTCTAACGCCTTTCTTGTCATAAGTATTTAAATCGTATTTATAAAATCACTGGATTAACGGCGACGCCTAGCACGCAAGATTGCTCGTATGATAAACACAATAATAATGACGGCCACGATAATACCGACTATTGCCAGCAGGCCCGCATATTTGATTAAAAATGGCGTATCAGCACCCGTCGTTGCGATGCGATCGACATCATCAGCGCTCACCTCACTACTCGTAAGGCCACCAAAGTTCACACGTACATAATTGGTGATACCAGCGATTTGCTCGCTATTAAGCTCATCTGAAAACCCTGGCATAATAGGCGAAGTATTGGTCGCCCCTTCTACCCCATGAAGAATCATGTTCACGAGCGCATCCGGCTTGTCGCGACGAATACTGCTGAGTCCAACGATAGGCGCATAGCGTGCATCAGGCTGTCCATTACCATCGACACCGTGACAGCTACCACAAGCCACCAGATATAGCGATTCTGATGAATCACTACCGTTGCCAACCTCTGCTTTAGCTTGAGTCAAATACTCATTTTGGGCGAGTAAATCGTGCGTAATGGACTCGTTGACTGGTGTTGGTAGACGAGAGATATCAACGGCTGTGACCTTATCCTCTGTTTGGATCGCAGGGACGGCTTTTAAATAAGAAGCAATGGCACTCAAGTCTTCATTTTTAAGATAGCGAGTACTGTGCGCAACTGCCTCGCCCATCGGCCCACCCGCATAAGCTCGTTGGTCAAGCTCGCCGGTACGTAGATACGTGACAATATCTTGCTCACTCCAATTGCCAATGCCACTTGACTCGTCAGGTGTGATATTGGGCGCATGCCAATGACCAAGCTGAGCGCCTGATAGATATTTTTCTTTATCAAAACCCATGGTGCTATTACGCGGGGTATGGCAAGTGCCACAGTGCTCTAGGTTATTGACGATATATTCACCGCGTTGCTGTGTTTGGGTGAGTCCATCACGGTTCTCGGTAGAAGGAACATTTAAAAAGTTCCAGCCCAGCATGAGCGTACGAATGTTAAAAGGAAATGGCAATTCAGTTTTTTGCGTTGGCGCCTCATCGATGGCTGGCACGGTTTGCAGATAGGCAAATAACGCGCTGATGTCTTCTTCCTTCATGCCGCTATATGCAGCATATGGCATGGCAGGATATAACATATGGTCGGGTGCTCGACCTTTTTGCAGCGCGTTCTTCAAATCCATCTCGGTATAGTCACCGATACCATGACGCTTAGACGGGGTAATATTGGTTGAATAGATACTCCCCATCGGAGTGTCAATCGCTGTACCGCCAGCATAATCCTCACCGTGGCATGCCATACAGTCAGCAGCACGAGCAATATAGGCACCGCGGTTGACGATATCGCTATTAGCGGGACGCACATTAGGCAAACTGGCATTAGGTAAACTGGAATCAGCTAATGTGGTGGTGGGCAAGCGAGCACTGGCCGTGCTTGTATCAGCGAGGCTTGTCCCTTCAGCCATCACAGCACTGGCCGTGCTTGTATCAGCGAGGCTTGTCCCTTCAGCCATCACAGCACTGGAGGTAATACCCATTACGAGCATCGATAACATCATAGGAATTGGCTTCATAATATCCTCATATAGCTGGTACCTAGGGTATTTCACAGAGAGGTTTGACGACACATTCGATAGTGAGTAGCGTCTTTATAGCTATTTATTTTTGCTGCTCTATGTGTCAAACATCAAACATCAAACATCAAACATCAAACAATTTATTAAAAAATAAAATAACGAGCAAACTATCTTTATAGAAAACATCTGACAAAAAAAGCACCTAGTAAAGAAAGCATCTAGCAAAAATAGTTTCTAGATAATGTCTACTCACCTCACCAATGTAAGACTTTTTCGCCACTATTACTTGAATGGTAACTTATTGGCCTAAAATTTTTACAAAACTTAAAGAACTGTCTGACGGCCATCTATTTCTGGCAAATTATCATGTGTTTTTATAGAGTAATAATACGTATTTCAAAAAAACCTTTAAAAACAATAGCTAAATAGACTGTTTAACAATATTACGTTTCTCATGAATGATCTATCACTGCGATGAACCATTGCAAATAAGCGATATTTACTATCATTATTCGTTTGGTCTGTACATAATGGATACATAGACCTAAATCAAAATCACCTGACTATAAATAATATTTTTATGATGATATGACACATAGTTATTGCACCTCACCATATTTTGTTTATGATAGGCGCTATTTCCACGTTGCCAATCGCCGCCTGAGACATCATTATGAAGTCATTAACGCTTACTTATATACTCACATCTATTCTGTTGTTAACAGGTTGTCAGTCGTTCCAGTTTGTTGATAGTCCGATTCCTGTCACATCGAATTTGACTCAATTGAATAACCAGTAACAGAACAGAAAGACAAAAAAAGCAGACTTAATAGTCTGCTTTTTGTATTCAGGTTACGGTCGATAAAGTCGCTTTAACTCTGTGTATTGGCTGGCTGATGCTTGATAATAGTTTTGGCCAGATGATCACCAAACCAAATAGCGGTGTCGATATCTCCAGATCCTGGCGTTTCTTCAGGTGGGCCATCGAGTGACTGCGTCATTAAACCCAAAAAGCTAGATAGACGATTTAGGTCATGAGTTTCATGACCTGTCGGCATCAATGGTAGTCCAATCCAATTCATCCCATGCTGCATCGCATATAGAGAAATCTGCTGTAATACCGCAAGTTTGTCACCGCTTAATCCACCAGAGTTGGCAAAAGCTGCTGCCCACTTCCCTTCCCACTTACGGTGATACCAACGCTTTGAGGTTTCATCCATAAAAGTCTTAAATTCAGCCGTGACGCTACCCATGTATACGGCACTACCAAATACCAGCAGATCTGCTTGATCTAAAAACGCCCAATCCACCTCATGGACATCTACCGCCTTGGCTTTTGATTCTGGTAGCTGCTGACGAGCACCTGTCACTATGGCCTCAGCCACACGCTTGGTATGACCATAATTACTATGATAAATAACCGCAATAGATAGATTATTGGCTTGGTTAGTGACAGTTGAAGCAGACGATATAGATGTAGTCATACGGGCTCTAGTAATGAATGAATTGATGAATAATAAGTAGCTAAATAATAGTAACGTTTAGAATTTTCTGAGTAATTACAGCCATTATAGCCTGTAATCATATCGTTAGTACCGGATAGCTGTCGTTAATGACGCTATCGTCAGGTGCAAGGATAATCACACTGCTTATTAACAGACTGTCATAGAGTAGCAATATTCAGCGAATTATCAACTCACTTATGTAAATCGAAACTTTGTCGAACGTTATGTAGCACATCTTGTGCGTATTAAGTAAGAAAAAATAATCGTTAATAATCACCTTTATTTATTCCATATACGCATATGTTAATTCCAGCTTTTCTTTCAGGCTTGTTTCTATTTTTACCGTAATAGGATTATGATGTAGCGCTTATTCCTAAGTTACGCATAAATACAATTAATGAATTAAAAAAATCATAAGAAAGCTATAAAGAAATCACAATCAAACCGATAAGCAGAGGAGACTACTACTGTGACAACGTTAAGAGTTCAACCCGTAAACGAGGCGCGAGATCCAATCGTAAGAGACAGTCTTCGCTTGAATGATCCACAAAAGATGCTGGTAGCAGGCGGTGCCATTGTGAGCTTTCTCATGCTGGTCTATTTGCTAGATACGCAACATATTTCTCAGTCACTATTGCTCGGCATTGGCTTGCTGCTGGGCTATACCCTCTTTCATGCTCGCTTCGGTTTTACCTCTGCATTTAGGCGGTTAATGTCAGTCGGTAATGGACAAGCGATGCGCTCACACATGCTGATGCTCGCCATTGCTGTGACGCTGTTTGCCCCTATTCTAGCCTTTGGCACGACTATTTTTGGTGGACCAGTCGCAGGTTATGTCGCGCCAATCGGTGTCAGTCTCTTCGTTGGCGCATTCGTCTTCGGTATTGGCATGCAGCTTGGTGGTGGCTGTGCCTCTGGTACTCTATATGCAGTCGGTGGTGGTCGTTCGGTGATGTTCATTACGTTCATATTCTTTATCGTTGGTGCCACTATTGGTGCTTACCATCTACCATTTTGGACAGAAGATCTGCCGAGCTTTGAGCCGTTTTCTTTGGCTACCTCTACCGGTCTTGGTTACAGCGGTGCCTGGATGGTCTCTTTGGCGCTTTTTGCTATAATCGCATGGATAACCTTGGTCGTTGAAAAAAGAACCAAAGCCCCTAAAATGGCACCTGTTCCTTCTGAAAAAGGCTGGAAACGTATTTTCCGTGGTTCTTGGCCGCTATTTGCAGCAGCGATTGTACTGGGTGTACTGAATGCATTAACGCTAGCAACACGTGGTCAGCCTTGGGGTATCACATCTGCATTTTCATTATGGGGATCTAAAATTGCGAGCGCTTTTGGGGTTGATGTCGCGAGTTGGGGCTATTGGCAAGGCGCAAACGCAGCAGCGCTAAATGCGTCTATATTTGCTGATTCAACGACGGTACTAAACATCGGTATCATTATTGGCGCTTTCATTGCGTCAGCGGCTGGCGGCTTATTCAAATTTACGACCATTACTAAGGGCAACTTTGCAGCTTCAGTGATTGGTGGTTTGATGATGGGCTATGGCGCACGTCTAGCATTTGGTTGCAATATCGGTGCTTATTTTGGTGGTATCGCTTCTTTTAGCTTACATGGCTATATCTGGGGCATACTCGCGATGGCTGGCACGTTCTTGGCTCTATACTTACGTCCTTTATTCGGCTTATCAGTGCCAAAGTCTAGCGACTCAGTCTGTTAATAAAAATAGTGGTGATTGAATAAAAAAACAGCAGGTTAAAATTAACCTGCTGTTTTTTGTTATATAAAGCATATTGTGTTAATCAGACAACACTCATTTAGCCATCACTGCTCTGCATACTACGGGCAATCACTAATGCCATACGTCCCGTGGCTGGCTGCTGCAAATGTGTCTGACGACGATACGAGTAATAATGACTGTCGGCATAACTACAGTCTACAGGTAAGTCATTAATAACCGTCACGCCAGCAGTCTCTAACTGCATAGCAGCAAGCTTCGGTAAATCTAACTTAATTTTGTCATCTTGAGAGGGTATAGAAAAGAGCGCCACAAAATCACCGAGTTGTGTCTCTGACAGTGCTTGGTTCTCTTTGCACCCTGCTAATAGCTTGTCGCGGACGTCTGTATTCACCTCATAATTCGCCTGACTAATACAAACGCCAATCCAGGCTTGAATCGGCATCGTATGATCAAACCTATTCACTGTTGTCTTGATAACACCGCAAGCCAAGCCTTGCCAGCCTGCATGAATAGCAGCTATCTGTCCTGTCGCCGGTTGGTACAAAACAATAGGCACACAATCAGCCGTCATTATGGCCAGTCCGATACCTTGTTGCTGACTAACCATCGCATCAGCTGCTACGGGTGTCATACTGAGCGCGGTGGCATCGACATCGTGAACGTTATTACCATGAACTTGACTGACCCAATGCAAACGTTTAATCGGTACATATTGAAAGCGCTTTGATGCTGATGCTAAAAAGCTTTCATTGATGCCAGACAGTAGACACATACGATTGTGCAATACCTTTGTCGCATTATCATGGACATGCAAACCTAAATTCAGCTCACCGTAACTTGCCGGATTTTGCTGCCCTATTTCCTGAGTGTTTGACTCAGAATCATTGACAACATCAGTCAAAAAAGCCGCCGTTTGAAAAACAACAACATCATCAATTTGCGCTAGCAATGTCATAGGAAGCTTATTAATCATGACTGAGATCTACCATCTTAATGAATCATGTATATGTGGCTGACAATATTTCAATACTTGGTTTTATAGTTAGCTCTATAGCTTATATAACGTAGATAATAAAGAGTCAGATTTATATCAGGCTCGCTCAGTCTACAAGGTGTAGTACTTTCACTCGCCTGTCTAGTCTCTTCTAAACTATATTGAACACACTATATTTTATACAACTGCTCTGAACAATTGCTTACTCAGCATCATAACCATCACTAAGTACGGCTATGAGTTGTTGCATATCTTCAGGCAGCGGCGTGGTGACTTCCATATCTTCACCTGTCGTTGGATGTACAAACCCCAATGTATAAGCATGCAAGGCTTGGCGCGGAAAGTTATTAATCGTTTGACGCTGTGCTTCTGTGAGACCGGCTCGCAATTGACGACGACCACCATAAACGCGGTCACCCACTATCGGATAAGTAATGTGGCTTAAATGCACACGAATCTGGTGAGTACGACCCGTCTCCAGTCCTACATCTAATAGACAGTAGTTACCATTAAGCGGCGTCACATTTAATAGATGAGTGACTGCCTCACGTCCTGCTGTCATCACAGTCATTTTGGTACGTTGATTGCGGTGACGACCGATTGGTGCGTCAATATGACGGTGGCGCGTTAGGCTTGCCTTATCACCTGCCACCACACATTGATAGTGGCGATAGACTGACTTGTCTTTTAGTTGCTCCATCAGTGCCATCTGAGCAGGTTTGGTTTTCCCGATAAGCAACAGTCCAGAGGTGTCTTTATCAATTCGATGCACCAGACCTGCACGTGGCAGATGGTGCTGCTGCGGATAGTGATACAGCAACGCATTGACCAACGTACCCGTCTGATTGCCAGCACCAGGATGCACGACCATGCCGACAGGTTTGTTGATAACCAGTACGTCGTCATCTTCATAGACGACATCGATGTCTATATTTTCTGGTTGGTCTTCACTATGCTGCTCTAGCGTTGTTGATAGATGCAACACATCATCAGCTTTGACACGAACCTTTGGTTTTTGCACACTACCGTTATAGAGTAAGCTACCGTCAGTGATCCAGCCCTGTATCTGCACACGCGAGAAGTCTTTGAATGCTAGCGAGGCAACCTTATCGATACGCAGACCTGACTGATCTTCTGTGACAGTATGGGTCAACTCTATCGCTACTGGGACGGCTGGACCCGAAACTGAAGGCTCATCATCATCGCTATCGTCAATATCACCATCATCGATGTCATCTGCATCACTATCTGGTCGCATCACTTCTTCTGAAATCGCATCATCATGCAATTGCTCATCAAGCGCTGGCTGATTGTCGTCAAGTAACTCACTATTTTTTAAAACGTCATTTGTCATCGGTGACTCTTGTGCTGATGAATCAGTATCTAACGATTGATTCGGTGGTAAATGGGTGGTTATAGCATTATTATTCATAATAAATTAATACATAGCAAAGCGCCTAACCTCATTCTGTCAGGCAACTTTTTAAAAATTTTACAAAAAATCAGACTGCCAGTCACGTATTTATTGCTTATCATAATAGCAATCATCGTCAAAAAAATCGGCAGCAATATCGCGATAGTGTACCATGCCGAGTGCTTAAGCCCTATAGAAGCTGCTCGTTATCTGTCATTTTTGATGATAACTTACACACACTCAGTATCGCCGGTTAACTCTCTAAAATATGACATTGCTGTAATTTACTGTATATTTATCGGTATCAGCGACATTCGATATCGCTCGTGATAGCCGCTCATGCTAAAATGCCGAACTGAAATCAGATATTATGTGGCTTATTACTAGCCGTATTGCCAGCCATATCATAGATACTAGCACTAATAGGTACTAACACGATAAGTACTGAGGCTCGGCAACCATGACCTGACTCAGATCTTGCAAAAACAATCTTTGCCACTGTGTCATGGTCGAATATCCAATACGATAGATTGCACATATCGAAAAAATAGACGAAGCAAACGTTATTCTATAAAGTATGACTATGTTTTGCTGTATGCTATTGCACTGAATTAAAAAATAACGTTTTTATTAGGGTCTGTTAAGCCCATACACCATTACAATAAACTGCATTCAATAAAAACCATGTTGATGGTGAGGCTGCTCGACGATGAGTATGCTTGATACTAGACAGTTAGCGGATGCCTCAAAGCATCGTTTTTTATTATTAACCTTTTATGTAGCATAATAGCGCTGCTGTTATTATGCGCCTCGTGTCGGAGAAGAAGTATGCAAGCTGTTGGCAATACGTTTATCAAACTGTCCTCAATAACTCTACTTACGCTAAGTGTAAGCCTAGTCGGTTGTCAAACTTTTAAGAACCTGACTGGCGGTGCTGACGTCGATGCGGTAGAAACCGCTCAAAAATCAGAGCAAAGTTATTATAACGATGCCATCGAACAGCTTGATAAGAGCCACCACACACAAGCTATCGAAGAATTGACCAACTTACGTACCTTTTACCCTACCGGGCAATATGCTGAACAAGCACTACTCGATATGATGTACGCACAATATGAAAGCGGTAAATATGAAATGGCAGCGTCAAGCGCTGAACAGTTCATTCGTCTATACCCTTCTAATCCGCAAGTAAGCTACGCCTACTATGTGCGCGGTGTGGCAAACATGCAAGGATCATCAGAAGGCTTAAAACTGTTCAAACTGAACCAAGCCGAACGTGATACTGCTTATTTGCGTATTGCTTTTGCCAACTTCCAAGAGCTGGTTAATAAATACCCAAACAGCCCTTATACACCAGATGCTGCACAGCGCATGACTTTCATTTACAATCAGTTTGCTGAAAGCGAAATGAGTGCTGCCAATTGGTACATCGAGCGCGAAGCTTATGTCGCCGCTGCCAACCGCGCCAAATGGGTATTCCAGTACTACCCACTCAGTGAGTCCATTCCAAAAGCCCTTGCCACGCTAGCTTATAGCAACGAAAAATTGGGTTTAACGGATTTGGCAAACGAGTACAAAACCCTATTACAGATTAACTATCCAAGCTGGTTAACCAGTGATGGCAGTGTGAAACTAGAGACCAAACGTGACAGCACTTGGCTGAACAAAATCACCTTTGGTAAGCTTGGTCGTTCAAGCGTAGACGATGAGTCAGTAGCGTCAGGCAACTACAATGGTGCAACCAAAACACAGATGATTCGTAATGCTAGCCAGCTAAGATTGCCTAGCGCAAATGCCGCTTCTGCCAATGCACCAGCAAGTAATGCTGCTCCTGCACGTGGTACAAATGGCAATCCGCAAAACAGTCAGCCACCACGCAGCATCACCCAACCAAACCAAGATGCGCCTATCATCCCATAATCTGTCAATCCATAGTCTTTTCAACCACATTCTGTCAATGTGAATAATGAATGACTTAGAAGCTGTCTCATAAGAAATAAGGCCAACGCTCATGTTGGCCTTATTTTTCTGTTTTTATTTATCTAATACTTTATCTACTATCAGCTATTACTACTCGCTGATTTTGGATGCCCAACATAATTGACCTATGGTAAACTGTTTTTTGTATGAGCATTCCTAACCATATCCTTGAGCAACTAAATAGCCAAGCTGACTTAGTCAGTATTATTGGGCGTCATACTACGCTCAAAAGAGCGGGTGGTGAGTTTAAGGGTTGCTGCCCTTTTCATGGTGAAAAATCACCCTCTTTTTATGTCAATCCACAAAAAAACATCTATCACTGCTTTGGCTGTAGTGTCGGTGGCAATGCCATTAGCTTCTTACGTGATTATGAAAACCTCACCTTTATCGAAGCAGTCAATGAGCTGTCCAAGCAAACGGGCATCGAAGTACCTAAAGAAGAGCGGCAAAACGTTAGCTATCAGCGTAGTGCACCCAAACCTGCTGTTTCTAAAATTACCACGCCTAAAACTAGTGCGCCTAAATCAAGCTCACTACCGTCTGTGCCTAGCCCAGCTGTCGACCAAAGCAACTTAAGTCAGAACAGCACAGACCAAGGCGGTGTAGAACCAAGCCATGTGGCACAGGCTAGTTATGATGATGCTCATAGCTACGATAATTATCCACCGCTAGATGCTTACGACTCTGCGCCTTATCCAACAGATGCTTATGGTTCAGAGTATCCAGATGATACGAGCTACTCACCAGCTTGGCTCAGCGACAGCGATGAGACAATCAACCTACACGGTATGGATAATAGTGCCGATGCAGATGGCAATCTATACGATCTGCTAGAGCAAATTCAGCAGTTTTATCAGAATAGTCTGACTACTCATCCTCATGCCAAACATTACTTTTTATCTCGCGGTATCACTGAAGACATCTTTGAGACCTTTGGCCTCGGCTATGCACCCTTTGGTTGGCAGCATCTTGAGCATCAGTTTCCGCAGGATATTGAAGGGCTTAAAGCGTTAGGCTTAGTGCGCCAGTCAGAGTCTGGACGCGATTATGACCTACTACGTGATCGAGTTATCTTTCCGATTCGAGACAATCAAGGCCGTACGATTGGCTTCGGTGGTCGAGCACTAGATGATGAAGTAAAGCCTAAATACATCAACTCGTCCGACTCGCCCGTTTTTCACAAGCAACATGTGCTATATGGTTATTATGAATCTCGCCAGCAGCGCGCCAATGACTGGCTCGTGGTCGAAGGCTATATGGATGTCATCGCCCTCTATCAAGCGGGCATTTATGGTGCCATCGCGTCGATGGGTACAGCGATTAATGAGAGCCAAATATCACGATTACTGACGCTAAACCCTACACTAACCTTGAGTTTCGATGGGGATAGTGCGGGACAAAAAGCCGCTTGGCGCACCCTAGAAGTTGCGCTACCAGTACTTGCCGATGACAAAGAGCTGCGGTTTTTGACTTTGCCGAACAATCATGACCCTGATACGTTTATCAAAAGTCAGGGCGGTGATGCCATGCGTGCACAAATCGCCAATGCCATACCTTTGTCTCAGTATATTTTTGCGTATTTAAGTGAGCGCTACGATTTGACCTTGGTAGAAGGTAAAGCCAAGCTCATGTCCCAAGTACGCGCATTAACCATGGCATTGCCCAAAGGCAGTAGTTTTAAGTATTTGCTTAACAATGACATTTATCAAAAGCTGGGCGGCAAACGCAGTCAGAATATTGAAGCCAAGGACGCCCTGCTAGATTTTGATGGTGACATGACCATCAGTCAGCAGTTGCAGCTGTGCTTTTTGTTCCAACCACGTGCACTACTTGAAGATCCCATTGAGTCGATTTGGCAACAGGCAGGTATCAGTGACTTACAACTGCCTGCACATATCAAACAAAAAGCTGCGAGCGATACCTTGCGGCCACTTGCTTGGGAAGATTTGCAAGATACCGACCTGCTAGATATTGTCAGTACGATTAAGCGTTGCTTAAGGTATTTACCAGCAGACGCTAACGCAGCGGCGCACTTTATATTGTCCAACGTGCGACCGATGACGCAAGAAACACTCAGCCGTAGTTGGGGTGGTTTTTATAAAACCTTGACGGCAAGAAATATTTTAAGCCTTGATGAATTGGTCGAAAACTTAGTCATGCAACTGCTCAAGCTACATTTGCAAAAAAAGATGCAGGAGCTGATCAAAAATCCTGATCATATTAAGCTGGCGATTGTCCGTAAGCAATCACAGCTGTTAAATGACTGGCTACGTGCACAGCAAGCCGAGCAGTCAGCGCAAATGACCACGGTTAAATCTTGACATTGACCTTCATTTTTGATGAATAAACTATCAACCCTTTAAAAATACAGCGGCTGCCCCCACTACTAATGATTATGCCGAGTAGTCAAAACCGAATCTAAAAGAATGTTAAACATTCAACTGATAGCAAATAATCAGTAGAAAATGATCGGTAAGTCTCACTGTCTCGTGCTTGATTACTGTGGTCTGTGTTAAACTATGCGGCTGTATATTTGCAGCATTGCTTAGCGAACTATCATAAGCATGCATCGTCAGGCACAAATTTTAGGTATTATTTTTGAGTAGCAGTTTTTAATGAATGCTATTTTGAAGTCTTTTTTAATGTTTAGCTGTTTTTCAGCATTGTTATTGTAGTGTTTTGAGCCTTTATTCATATCCACTCATTTTTGATATTATTGACAACCTCTACGCCATATTTTGATCAATCGACTGATAAGATCAACGCACCCAGCCAGCGATAGCGCGTCACGATATAAAAATGTCCGATGCAAGTAAGCGAGTATTTATGAACGATAAGTCAGTTTCTAAGTCCACATCTCAACTGGCCACCTTAATCCAAATGGGTAAAGAGCAAGGTTATCTAACCTATGCTGAGGTGAATGACCAACTGCCCGACTCTATTACCGAAAGCGATCAGATCGAAGATATTGTGCAAATGCTAACCGACGTTGGCATCAAAATCTTTGAGTCTGCCCCTGATGCCGATGACATCTTGATGAACGATGATTCAAGTGATGATGACATGGCAGCAGATGAGGCAGCGGCAGTACTCGCCTCTGTTGAGACTGAGCCTGGTCGCACCACTGACCCAGTACGTATGTATATGCGTGAAATGGGTACGGTTGATCTACTGACCCGTGAAGGTGAGATTGCCATTGCCAAGCGTATCGAAGAAGGTATTCGTGACGTACAGCATGCCATGTCTTACTGGCCTGGTACGGTACAGTTCGTCCTTGACGAGTATCAAAAAGTACAAGATGGCGACAAAAAACTCTCTGATGTCATCACTGGTTTCTTAGATCCTGAAACCGAAGCAGACAAAATCGCTGCTCAAGAAGCAAAAGAAGCAGCGAAAGAAGAAAGAGAGCGTATCAAAGAAGAGAAAGAAAACCCACCACCAGTCAAGCCAAAAGCCAGTGCAAAAGCCGCACTTGATGATGACGATGAAGACGAAGATGGTGATGAGGAAGAGGCCGAAGAAGAAACCAGCGGTATCGATCCAGAAGAAGTACGCCTACGTCTAGAAGAGATCGAAAACCTATTCATCAAAGCCAAGCAAGCCCTAATCGATTATGGCCGTGGTAGTGTACAAGCAGATACCGCTTATGCCCTACTTGCTGAACGCTTTATGATGTTGAAGCTGAACAACCGCTTGTCAGATCAAGTCATGGCCATCATGCATGATGTCTATGATGATGTGCGTAAGCAAGAACGTCAAATCATGCGTTTGGTGATTCGCCGTGGTCGTATGCCGCGTGAAGAGTTCCGTAAAACCTTCCCTAGCAATGAAACCAATGTTGATTGGCTCATTGAGCGTATAAGCGGCAAGCCTGCCTTTGCTGCTACGTTAGAGAAAGTCACTGATGACGTGATCTTATTACAACGGAAGATTCGTGATTACGAGCAAAAGCTCGATATGAAAATCCACGATATGAAAGACGTGGCGCGCCGTATGGCTGTCGGTGAAGCAAAAGCTCGCCGTGCTAAGAAAGAAATGGTCGAGGCCAACCTACGTCTGGTTATCTCTATCGCGAAGAAATACACCAACCGTGGTCTGCAGTTCTTGGATCTGATCCAAGAAGGTAACATCGGTCTGATGAAAGCCGTTGATAAGTTTGAATATCGCCGTGGTTATAAGTTCTCGACCTATGCGACATGGTGGATTCGTCAGGCAATCACCCGCTCTATTGCTGACCAAGCGCGCACCATCCGTATTCCTGTGCATATGATTGAGACGATCAACAAGATAAACCGTGTCTCACGTCAGTTGCTACAAGAAATGGGACGCGAGCCAACGCCTGAAGAATTAGGCGAACGCTTAGAGATGGACGAAGTCAAAGTCCGTAAAGTGCTTAAGATTGCTAAAGAGCCTATCTCTATGGAAACCCCTATCGGTGATGATGAAGATTCACACCTAGGTGATTTCATTGAAGATGGTACGATCTCTAGCCCTGTCGATGATGCGACGGCTGCTGGTCTACAAGAAGCCACTCGTGATGTACTCGGCAACCTTACTGAGCGTGAAGCACGTGTCCTAAAAATGCGTTTCGGTATCGATATGCCTACGGACCATACTCTTGAAGAAGTCGGTAAGCAATTCGATGTAACGCGTGAGCGTATTCGTCAGATTGAGGCAAAAGCACTACGTAAATTGCGTCATCCATCACGCTCTGAGCACCTACGCTCTTTCCTTGAAAATGACTAATATCCAAGCAAGCTAAGTACTAATAAAAAAGCCGAGTATATCTCGGCTTTTTTGTGCCTACTCGTTAATTACTGACTTTTTTAATCATAAAACCCTCTATCCCTCTTTTCCGTACTCCTTATCATGCCTCCCTACCTGCAAGGCTTTCTTATCTAGCAATATCTAATCATAGGCAGAATGCTAACTTCAAAAACCACTTTATAGTTGACACTATCAACCTTATTCTATATAGTTGCTTCTATCAACTATATTAAAGGTTCTCTTATGTCGGATAATTCATTGAGCGAAACGCTGCATCAATTAATGCATACCTATACCAATCTATTATTAGAAGGTATTCGGCAGCAAGGTGTGGGTTTGTCCGTGACAAACATCCGAACACTAAAAGGGGTTTGTTACAACCCAAAGAGTACCGCATTATCCATCTCTAAGCACATGCAACGAGACAAAGCGCAAATCACTCGTGCCTTAAATGACCTATTAGCGGCTGAGCTAATCCTTAAGACAGACAACCCATTGGATGGTCGTAGCCAATTACTACAGTTGACGAGCAAAGGCGAGGCAATTATGGCAAAGCTCGATGCGGCAGAGGAATGGACCAAGAGGCAACTGACTCAAGATTTGAGCCCTGTCGATATTGCCCTGTTCTTTCGCGTCAGTCGCACCATGATAGACAACGTTAGCACCAACAAGACTACCAATAAATAAGGAAAAATTCGTATGAACAACACAATAAATCAAAAACCCGTACGAGAAATCATGACCGTTGCCCACAAGCAAATGATTACCCCGCACTATATTCGTATATACCTGACAGGTCAGACAGAGACGATCGCCAATATTGCCACCATGACAGTAGGCGCCAACAATAAAGTACTAATCCCTAGAGACAAGACGCAACCTCTCGACCTAGAGGACAAATCTACTTTCGTTATCCGTACTTATACGCATCGCGGTGCCGATGTCGAAAAACAACAGATATGGATTGATTTTGTCGCTCATGGTGATGAAGCACCTGCCTCAGGTTGGGCAACTCATGCTCAAGTTGGCGACGAGATTGGTATCTTAATGAAGCCTAAAACCAAAGCCCTTTGTCCCGATGCAGATAATTTTCTGCTGGTTGGCGATGCCACTGCCATACCCGTACTTGGCTCGATACTAGAAACCTTACCTGAGAGCGCGACCGGTCACTGCATCATCGAAGTGCATGGTGCAGAAGACGAGCAAGAGCTGCCTACTCTAGCCAATATCACCATGACATGGTTACATAACCCGCATCCTATGCAAGGCAGTCAGCTAGTCGATACGGTAAAGTCTCTTACGTTACCAAATGCTGAACAAAGCCGTTTTGCTTATATCGCTAGCGAGTTTTCATCCGTTAAAGCCCTGCGTCATTACTTAAAGGTCGAGCAACAGTGGTCAAAGGATGAGCTATATGCTTTTTCTTATTGGAAAGCTGGCGTAGCTGAAGACCAATCTGTGAGCGATCGACAAGCAGAGAAAAACACAGACTAACCAACCGTGCTTCGTTACGATAGGAAAATAACTATGGCTCCAAACCCTATGGCTCCAAATACTGTGCCAGCAAATACCGAGACTTTGCTCATTGGTAGCACCAAAAAAACACCGTTGCTCTATAAAGTGTTATTAATACTGACCATGATGACGGTCATAGGTGGTCTATTAACAGGTGTGATGACCTATATGAATGTCGGATACTCCAATACATTTTTTCACGATTGGTCTAGAGCGCTATTGGCAGCGTATGCGATAATGCCAATTGGCTTATTACTGATGGGTCTGGTCACGAAATTTATTAATCACAGGCTACCTAATACCAAAGCGTATAAACGCAATCTAATCACAGGCATATTAATGGCTTGTATAATGGAGTCCATGTTGGCCTTTAGTACTGCCTCAAAGACGATTGGTTTCGCTAATCAAACAGCATTTTTGAACGGTTGGCTAGAAGGGTTTTTGGTCGCCTTGCCAGTAGGATTGACTTTAATGGTCATTATGTCCATGACCATCAAGCCCAAAATTGAGGCCTTTTTAAAAAGTTAAATAATAAAAGTCTAACAAAATAAAAAACCAACTAG
>NZ_JBVFXW010000010.1:0-87046 GCF_055522395.1 Psychrobacter sp. TPE 89C | reverse complement strand
AATCAAACTACACAGACATAAAATATTATCTCCTTTTTTTGGATGAATAAACTTATCAATTTTACTAATCTAGTATTTGACACATTGTGCTTTATAAGGATTTACAGATAAATATTATGAAAATAACTCTTGAGAATTTAAAAAAAATAGAAAGATTAGAGTTTGAAATACCAGATAAAGGTGTTTGGCTTATTACAGGTTTAAATGGTTCTGGTAAAACAAGTCTATTGGCTGCTCTATTTAGAATAGGATCAAGCCATGCATTTCAACGCTATTATAGAACAAGTACTTTTGAAAATAAGCTTGATTCATTTAGTGACGCAAAAATTACGTATCGAATCAATGGTAATGAGGTTTCTTATGCTTATGGCGGAAAGCGATGGAGAGCTACTCCGAGTAGGAATTCAAAGTTGTTTCAAGATTTCCCGTATAATTCAGTAAAATTTATTGAAGCTAATGGAAATCGAGTAGAACCCTTTGCGGATGAAATTAGACCTAGATCTGTAAGGCCAGCGCCTGAAGATATTCGAGCTTTCATGAAGCATGTGTTGGATGATAGTAAATGGAGTGATCTGAAGTATGTTAACACAAGAAGGGGGGTTGGAAGCGAGGCTTATCTTTTACCGTATTTCAGTAGAGGCATAAAATATTATTTTTCTGAAAAGAATTTTAGTTTAGGTGAGCTTTGTGTATTAAAGCTTGCTTGCCAACTTTACAATATCCAACAAGCTAGCTTAGTTTTAATTGATGAAATCGAAATGGCTCTTCATCCTCAAGCACAAGTACGATTACTTGAGAAAGTAAAGGATATATCAAGTACAAAAGAATTAACTACTTTATTTTCTACACATTCAGCCACTTTAATAAAAAATATTGATAGAAAAAAGATAATTTTACTCAAAGAGCATGCTGTAGGAGTATTCAAAAGCGTACTCAATGTCTACCCAGCACAAGTATTAGGAGAAATAGCTTTTGATGACGAACTCAGTGCGGATTATATTTTTTTAGTTGAGGATAAGCAGGCTAAAATACTATTGGAGCAAATGCTAGCTTTTTATATATCAAAAACTCAAGATGAAAGAGGATATTCACCATTATATAAAATCGTACCTATTGGAGGCTTTGTTCAAGTTGTTGAACTACTCAATAGTTCAAGCCAAATATTTCCTGAATATGTCAAACGCTATGCTTTCTTAGATGAAGATGTAAAAACGGAATCTCTTGTTACAGCTAGAAGGCAAAGTATGAATAGCCTGTTACAGCTATTCCAGCAATCTAATAACAATATTAAATATTTACCATGTACACCTGAAGTGGGGTTAATGGAAATGATTGAAGGTGGGAGTGTATCTACTAAAGTTAATAGCTTGTGCAATGGAGCTGCAATAAACATACAAAGAATTATTTCTAGCTCTAATTATATGATATTAAATAAACAAAATAATCGTGATAAAGCCAAAGATAGAATTAAATATATAGTTGCTCAAATTAATTCTTCTACAGGTGTAAGTGATAATGATATATATAAGTCGTTATATAAAATTTATTGTGAACATAATTACAGTTCATCATTGAGTGATTTACACCAATTATTAGCTCCTATTCTAAACTCAAGGTAGCTTATACAAAGTCAGTCAATTATGACTACTATCAAGATTCTAAAAATTATTATTAATCTAATCTGTAGCACATATCTCGAACTATCACATATAAATTCCTAAACCTTTAAACAGTTTATTGATAGACAACAAGCCGTTCAAAGATTTGTAAAGAATGTTAGCTCAACGACAATAACCAAAGAGAAACCCCATGACAACTTCAAAAGTAACCTACCAAGGTAATTTACGCACCCAAGCCATTCATCTACAGTCAAACAATCAAATCATTACCGATGCTCCTACGGACAATCACGGTAAGGGCGAAGCATTTTCTCCTACTGATTTGCTAGCGACCAGTTTGGGCAGTTGTATCTTAACGATTATCGGTATTAAAGCCGAAGCGATGGACATCGATATCTCAGGTACTACGGCAGAAGTCACCAAAGTCATGGCTGCCAAACCAAGGCGTGTGAGTGAAATACACGTTATAGTCAATTTTTCAAAAGCATTGGACGAGAGTACCTTAAAGCGATTTTATAAAACAGCGTTAACGTGCCCAGTAGGCAATAGCTTGGATCCTGCCATTACTCAAAACTTAGTATTTAACAATGGTACAGACGCTTAATATGTCTAATAAGACCTTACTCATCGTCGCTCATGCACCATCGCCCAATACTCAGAAATTGGCACAGGCAGCTTATGACGGTGCCAATCATCCTGATATAGATATCACTGTGATTTTGAAATCACCGCAGGATACGCAGCCTGAAGATGTATTGGCTGCTGATGCGTTACTGCTAGGCACGACTGAAAATCTGGCGTATATGGCAGGGTTGACTAAGGATTTCTTTGATCGTTGCTATTACCTTGTGCTAGAAGAAAAGCAGGGTATGCCATTTGCGGTATATATTCGAGCAGGGCATGATGGTACGGGTACTAAGCGTGCGCTCAAAACCATTACCACGGGATTGCGCTGGTCTTGGGTGCAAGAGGCGCTGATACTACAGGGCGATTGGCAAGATAGCTTTGCTGCGCAAGTAGAAGAGCTAGCCATGACGCTAGCTGCTGGAGTCGAGGCAGGTATTTACTGATAGTGAGTTGTTTGGCAATGCTTGTTGATATATGCAACTACTGCCAAAAGTACCATAGACAGTTTGGAGAGAGCCGTAATGCACAATGATGATTTGAATAATAAAGTGGATGTTTCTGCATTGCCGTTTTCTCAAGCATGTGAGAATAATAAGCAGCCTATCTTAGAAGTGCTGCAAATTGAGTTACAAGGCTTTAATCATGTGCTAGAGATTGGCTCTGGGACTGGTCAGCATAGTGCGCACTTTGCACCCAATCTGCCTGAGCTACAATGGCAAACCAGTGATGTGATTAGTAATCATCGGCACATAATAGCTTGGCATCATGCTTACCCTGCGCCCAATCTATATGCCCCTTTGGCGTTTGATTTGAGTACGGATGCTGTACCTGCCAATAGCCAGTTAAACTTACCTTATGATGCAATGTTTACGGCCAATACGCTGCATATTATCAGTCGGGCTTTGGTTGAACGTTTATTTGCATTGGCTGGTGATGCGTTACCCACTGATGGCAAGCTAATTGTATATGGCCCATTTAACGAAAATGGTAAATATACCAGTGAGGGCAATCAGCGATTTGATGCGATGCTGAGAGCAGGCAATCCTGATAGTGGTATTCGCCATAAAGAAGACATTGTCAGTTTAGCAAGTGAACATCATCTGAATCTTGTCACTACTTATGCGATGCCTGCCAACAATCAATTATTGGTATTTCAAAAAGCTAAATAGTTAAAGCTTTAGCAAAAATTTTATAATAAAAAAGACACCTCAATTGATGGTTTTCAGATCTTAATTGAGGTGTCTCTTTATTTGGGCTTGTTTATATTGTTGCGCTTACTTATATTATTGCCGATATGATTTTTATAGCGTTAGACTATTTATATTCTTCTGCTAAAAAGTCTAAATATCGTTTCCAAGAACGCTCGTCAGCACGCTCATCATAGTTTTTGCTATCAAACACACTAAAGGCGTGTGGTGCGCCGCTATAGGTGACCATCTCGTGTGGTATCTTAGCCGCTTCTAATGTTTTACCCAGTGTCGCAAAGCTTTCAAGAGACACCACCTCATCCGCTGAGCCATGGAACACCAGTATCTCGCCTGTGGTCTTATCATAACTCTGACCGGTTGGCACCTCAAACGCCCCATGGAATGGTACAAACGCTTTTTGCTCAAATCCTGAGCGTGCTAGTTCTAGCGCAACCGTACCGCCAAAACAGTAGCCCATAGTCGTGCCTTTGCGCACATCATTGCCTTGTAGTTGTCCTGCCGTTAATGCCCCTGCCAATATGCGACGCATTTTATTACGGTCGTCATATAGCTCACCAGTTAAGCGTTTGTTTTCTTCAATAGAAGTAGGGCGAACGCCTTGACCAAACATATCTGCTGCTAGCACGTTGTAGCCTTCAGTTGCCAACATATCAGCACGTTTACGCTCATAATCGGTCAGACCATCCCAGTCATGAATGAGCAAAATAAAAGGTGCGTTGGGCTTATCCGCTTTGGCGTAATAGCCTTCGTATGCTTTATCATCCACTGTATAGGTAACGTTTTTGGTCGTGATAGCAGCAGCCGTTTGACTGAAAGTCAGTGCCATTAGGCCGATTGAAGCACCCATTAGCAATGAGTGATAAGGTTTTTTGGATGAGGAATTTAAAGTTGGTAACATGGTAGGTCGCCTTATAGTCATATAAAAAGATAAATATTTTGAAATGAGGGTATACCCTAAAACCATGCCAATGTATTTATCAGTCGTTTTTAGTGCCTCATAAAAGCATACCTTAAAAAATCACTACATTACAAGAATCTATTATCAGTGTTGAATTTCTCTTTAAATAATCTAAAACGGCTGCAAACTTTAACCAAATATCAACAAGGAATGCCATGAGTTAGTCATATTTTTTGGCTAATATTAAATACAGCTCTGCATAGAGCCTACTTTTAATTACTAGCTAGGATGCATAATGAATAATAATATTGATCATACCGACCCCGCTAAAGATATGAATACGGAACGTGGCAATGGGGGCGAAACCCATCAGCGTGCCAGTGATGACACGAAAGTTTTGACGACGCAACAAGGCGTTGCCATCTCTGATAATCAAAACTCTCTAAAATCTGGCAGTCGTGGCCCCACATTGCTAGAGGATTTTGTACTGCGTGAAAAGATTCATCATTTTGACCATGAGCGTATTCCTGAGCGTATCGTCCATGCGCGCGGTAGTGCTGCACATGGTTATTTTGAGCTGACAGAATCACTAGAAGCATATACCACGGCGAAAATTTTGACCGAGACGGGTAAGCAGACGCCTTTATTTACCCGTTTTTCTACCGTTGCTGGTAACAAAGGCTCAAAAGATACGCCACGTGATGTCCGTGGTTTTGCCGTGAAGATTTATACCGAAGAAGGCAACTGGGATATCGTCGGTAACAACATGCCAATTTTCTTTATTCAAGATGCGATGAAGTTTCCAGATTTGATTCATGCGGTAAAACCAGAGCCTGATCGCGGCTTCCCGCAAGCAGCATCTGCGCATGATACCTTTTGGGATTTTGTATCATTGAGCCCTGAAACCATGCACAACTTGATTTGGCTGATGAGTGATCGTGGTCTGCCACGTAGCCTACGTATGATGGAAGGCTTTGGTATTCATAGTTATCGTCTCATCAATGAAGCGGGCAAGAGCACCTTTGTACGTTTCCATTGGAAGCCAGTATTGGGTGTGCAGTCAACCACATGGGATGAAGCAGTGAAAATCTCGGGTGCTGATCCTGATTATCATCGTCGTGATTTGTTTGAATCAATCAACAATGGCGACTATCCTGAATGGGAGTTTGGCGTCCAGTTATTTACGGAAGAACAAGCAAATGAGTTTCCTTTTGACCATTTAGATGCAACCAAACTGATTCCAGAAGAATTAGTACCTGTGCAAGTCGTCGGTAAAATGGTACTCAATCGTTATCCAGATAATTTCTTTGCGGAAACGGAGCAAGTCGCGTTCTGTCCATCACATCTGCCACCGGGTATCGACTTCAGTAACGATCCATTATTGCAAGGTCGTCTGTTCAGCTATCTAGACACGCAGCTATCTCGTTTAGGCTCGCCTAATTTTGCACAGATTCCAATCAATGCACCAAAATGTCCATTTGCGAACAATCAGCAAGATGGTCATATGCAAATGCAAGTGCCTAAAACTCGTACGCTGTATGAGCCGCAGAGCTTAGACCCAACGAGACCATGTGAAAGTGCCAAACGTGGTTTTGGATCATTCCATGAGCAGTTGGATGATGGGGTAAAAGGTCGCGTACGTGCAGAGAGTTTCGCTGATCACTATAGTCAACCACGTATGTTTTATCGCAGTCAGACACCAACTGAGCAAGCACATATTGCAACTGCGTATGCCTTTGAGTTGGGTAAAGTGGATACCGCTCATGTACGCGCCCGTACGCTAAGTCATCTGATCCATATCGATGAAGACTTGGCCAATCGTGTGGCAACCGCGCTCGGTATGGAATTGCCAGAGCCTGCGGATGCTGCTGCACCTGTCCAAGATATGGCAACGTCAAAAGCCGTACAAACCATCGGTCTGACACCTGACAGTCTAAAAGGCCGTATGATCGGTATATTGGTCGCAGAAGGCTCTAACAATAGCGAAATCAAGAAGTTTGAAGCAGCAGCGATGGAACAGGGTGCTAGCGTGAAAATCGTTGCCCCTAACAAAGAAGTGGTATTGGACGATGGTACACGCATACAAGCGGATGAGCGTCTTGCTGGCGGGCCCTCAGTGATGTTTGATGCTGTCGTGAGTATCATCATGCCTGACCAAGCGAAGAAGCTCGCTAAAGACAGCTCAGCACTAGACTGGTTTAATGATGCGTATAATCATTGCAAAGCCATCGCTTATTGCGGAGCGACCGATGAATTTATCCTAAGTAAACTGCCAGTTGAAAAAGACAGTTTTGTCACGCCACTTGCCGAATTAGATAGCTTCATTGAAAACGCAAAGTCTCGTCTGTGGGAGCGTGAGCCAAAGGTACGTGATTTGGCGTAATTAATCTCGTACATTTTCCAAATACGTTAAATTTTTTCAAAAACTCAGCCTATGTGCTGAGTTTTTGTTTATGTGAGGAAAAGTGGTTTATAGTCACAAGCGTTCACTCAAAGTCATTACAATCTACATGGCGAGGGTTATACTAAATTCTATTAAGGCGCGTTAAAAGCGTTTCATATAGTAGGGATACTATACAAGTGACCAATCATGTAGCAGGGAATGCAAATGAGTTTATGTGAAATTGTGCGTTTAGAAGGATATATTCAAAGTACGTATCTGGCGGTATATCCAGATAAGATTATGCTGTTAGATGGGGCATGTCGCCCTGATGTGCCGATGGTATTAGAGTATATCAAGACAGCGTTGCAGCGACCAATAACTGATCTAAAAGTTGTCGTCGTCACTCATATGCATCCAGATCATGCAGGCGGCGCACATAAATTCCGAGAGCAGACGGGTTGCTTGATTGTCTCAGCGGACAAAGATACACAGTGGTATAGCCGTATCGCTGGGCGTACTATGCACCTTGTCGATATGAATCTTGCGCATTATGTGGCGAGACGCCAAGGTCGCAAGCCAAAAAACCTGTATTATCCAGCGCATCTCAAGGCCGATATTACCGTTGGTGAAGGCGACTGCGTGCCAGGGTTTGATGAATGGCAAGTGTTAGAGACCCCAGGTCATACAGACCGTGATTTGTCTTTATTTCACATGCCCAGTCGACAGGTATATACCGCTGATTTGATTATTAAGCTGCGTCACAAGTTTGTCGCGCCTTTTCCTATCTATGATCCTAAAGTCTATATTCAATCACTCCAAAAAATCAAAGCGTTAAAACCTTCGATGGTCATGATGGCACATGGGTGTGAGCTGGCGATAGATGAGGCAACTTTTGATATGTTGATTACGCAAGCACCCAAGCATCCACGTACGATCAAAGACACGATCAAGCATAAACTGCTGTGGCGGAAAAATAGCGACTTTACTGTCTTTAAGAAAAAACATAAAAAATGAAATAAAAATTTAAACGAAAAAAAGCCCAGTTACTATGCGATATAGTAACTGGGCTCTCTAAATATGGTGGGCCGACCGCGACTCGAACGCGGGACCAATTGATTAAAAGTCAACTGCTCTACCAACTGAGCTATCGGCCCTGAAGAGTGTATAAAAAAAGCACTGCTTTTTTAACTCTACAAGTGAATTTACAGTTTCGTAAATTCGGTGAAGTTTTCTAAAAGAAACCTTCTTAAACTTTGTGACTTATTATGCCGCTACCTGATAGGGTAAGGTGCATAACAAGCGTAATACTAAATATGGTGGGCCGACCGCGACTCGAACGCGGGACCAATTGATTAAAAGTCAACTGCTCTACCAACTGAGCTATCGGCCCTGAGCGAGGATAAAATGAAGTACTACTTCATCCGAGTGCAAGAGGATTTACATTTTCGTAAATTCTAAAAACTCGATATCAACACTAGGTTTGCATTTAACTGCAAGTCAAAGTTCTTTAAACAAAAACTTTGTTAATCAAACTTAATTTTAATAAGCACATTAAGTTTGTTTCAACGTTTAAAGATTTTGTATCCCTAAACGTGAGAGCACATTATATATATTATTATGACAATTACAACCCTAAATGATAAATAAAGTGCAAATATTAGGAAAAAAGTCATATTTTTTCAGAATTTCGTTATTAGAGCCATTTCAGGCTCTAAATATTCTGATTTAGTGCGTTAATTATTAACGATTAGTCTCTAGATAGAGCTTCAACAGGGTCAAGTTTAGCTGCATTGCGTGCTGGTAAGAAGCCAAATACGACACCAATCAGTGTTGAACATATAAATGCAGCAATAATAGAGGTGGATGAGTAAATAACTTTAAAGCTATCGCCAGCAAAATTATTGATGAGCTCACCGATAGCGAATGCGAGTCCAATGCCTAGCAGACCACCTAAAATACAGACCAGTACGGCTTCTATTAAAAACTGCTGCATGATATCGCTTTGCCGTGCGCCAACAGCCATTCGCACCCCAATCTCATTGGTACGCTCAGTGACAGACACCAGCATGATATTCATCACGCCAATACCACCAACTATTAATGAGATAACAGCAACGGATGAGATAAGCAGCGTCATCGTGCCTGTCGTCGACTCAATGGTCTGACGGATAGAGTCTGAGTTGCGAAGCTCAAAATCATCTTTGCCATGGCGACCCTCTATGATGTCAGAGATAGCGGACTCAGCCGCACTGGATGAGATGCTGTCATCTAATAAAGCCACAAAGCTATCAATATTTGCACTGCCGGTGATACGTGACATCACCGTGGTATAGGGCATATATATAGTGGGTGTCGAAATATCTGGACCAAAACCGCTATCATTTTCTTCGAGTACACCAATCACGCGTCCAGGTACACTGCCGATAAGTATCACTTCACCAATAGGATTATCAATGTCTGCAAAAAAGGCATTCTTGGCATTGTCATCGAGAATGATATCTTGACTGCGCAGCTTAATACTTTGCGAATCGAAACCTTGACCCAGTGCTAGCGTCTCACCAGTAACCTCTAGATAATACTCACCAACACCATTGATGGTCGAGTCTTCCTGCACGCTGCGATAGCGTACACTAGAGCTGGCATTGACTTGAGGGCTCACATTGGTAACATACGGTTGACTGCTGATCGCGTCTGCATCTTCTGGTGTGAGGTTGTCGTCATTATATTTACGTCGCGGGTCGCCTCTAGGGTATCCATCGTTGACGGTGATGGTATTGGTTCCTAGCGAGCTGATATTTGAGAGAATTTGCTGCTGAGAGCCTTGACCAAGACCAACGATAGAGACAACCGCAGCGATACCGATGATAATACCTAACATGGTCAGCAAGGTGCGCATCTTGTGTGCACGCATGGCGAGCAAGGACATCTTAAAGGCTTCGAGCAAACGATCGACAAAGCTAGCAAAGGCGCTTTTTCGATGTCCACCGAGGATAGAATCAGGCTGCCGCGTTGTCGGTTTATAATGCTCAGTTTTGTAATCTGCAATGACATAACCGTCTTTCAGCTCAATTACGCGCTCGGCCTGGGCGGCAAGTTTGGGATCATGAGTGACCATGATGATGGTATGACCTTTAGCATTTAGGTCATGTAAGATCGCCATCACGTCTTCGCCAGATTTGCTATCTAGTGCACCAGTTGGCTCATCTGCTAAGATAACATCGCCACCATTCATCAAGGCACGAGCAACAGAAACACGCTGCTGTTGTCCACCTGAGAGCTGACTGGGTCGATTATTTACTTTTTCTCCAAGGCCTAGATCGGTTAATAGCTCTTCGGCACGATTGATGCGTGCATCAGTATTCATACCAGCGTATACGGCGGGGACGGCGACGTTGTCTTTGGCACTGATATCACCAAGCAGGTGATAGCGCTGAAAGATAAAGCCAAAATGCTCTCGGCGCAACTCAGCCAATTCATCCGCATCTAGCCTATTTGCTGATTGGCCGTAAATCTTATAGTCACCAGCCGTCGCTTGATCTAAGCAGCCCAAGATATTCATCAGCGTGGACTTACCAGAGCCAGATTGACCAATGATCGCGACCATTTCACCTTGATTAATCGTTAAATTAACCTCGTGCAATACGCGAATGGTTTGCTCGCCGGCAGGAAACTCTCGAATGATGCCAGACAGCTCCATGATAGGCTTGTCAGCAGTAACTGCAGTATTATTCGGTGAGTTGGTTTCTATCGAGGCGTTAGCGCTGTTGGGCGGCTGTTTAGCAGATTGAGATATAGTCATAGCAATGTCTTTAATCAGAGATAGTGAGTGTCGTGAGAAAAGGGCTACGTTGCTCAAGCCCTTTCATCGTTAACATAGTCAAAGAATAAATTACATTCTTGGAGTGCCACCAGGTATACGAGTGCGACTGCTACTTGAAGCTTTGTCACTACCTTCGCCGATGATGACTTGCTCACCTTCCTTCACACCACTCAAAATCTGCGCATTCACTCGGTTATCAATGCCCACTTCTACTGTGCGTGCTTCTACTGTGCCGTCATCATTTAGTACGCGTACAAGCTTGCTGGTTTTTGCTTGACCTTCCGTTTTATTTTTTGTAGGTTTTTCTTGTATGGCTGCTGATGGCACAAGCAACGCATCTTTAGCTTGATCGATGATGATGTAGATCTGGGCGGTCATATCAATGCGGAATAAACGCTCAGGGTTTGGTACTTCCACATAGCCCACATAGTAGATAGCAGCATCCGTCGAGCTGGTATCACTAATCTCTTCAGGTGCTGGTTCAATGGCTGTCAAGGTCGCATCATATTGTTGGTCTGGATTACCGATGATATTGAAGTAAGAAGGCATCCCAGCACTGACATTGATGACATCTGCTTCGGATATTTGTGCGTTGATACGAACCGTTGATAAATCGGCTAGAGTAACCAGAGTCGGTGCTGTTTGATTGGCGTTGACAGTCGTGCCTTGCTCAGTCGTGATAGAGACCACCGTACCGGACATGGGCGCACGAATAGTGGTATAGCTGAGATCTTCCTCTGCGGTGCTTACATTCGTCTCAGATATGCGTATGGCCGCCTGTTGACTATTAATATTAGCGTTTGTAGTAGCGATGGCTGCTTTTGCTGTATCAATGGCAGCACTCGCATTGGCAACCGCTGCTTCGGCTGTCTCAACACTAGTCGCTTGCGTATCATACTCCTGCTGAGAGATTGCATCGATGGCAACCAAAGACTGCAAGCGGGCAAAGTCAGATTTTGCTTGTTTGAGCTCAGACTGACGGCTAGCAAGATCGGCATAGGCACTTTTTAGACTGGCCTGCTTGCTTAGCGCCTCTGCTTTTGCACTTTGAAGTGCGGCTTCACTTTGCTGAAGGCCGGCTTGTTGATTGCTTAAATTGTTGTTCTGCGTGACCTGATCAATCTGCGCAATCAAATCGCCTTTCTGTACCTCATCACCGACTTCAACATAGAGACGAGTTACTTCACCAGAGACCTGTGCACCGACATCAACCGTATTTAAGGCTTTGACTTTGCCTGAAGCCATGACATTTTGTTCAATATCACCCATTTCAACAGTCGCTGTTAGGTAGTTAGGTTTTTCTTCTTCTGGTTTCAACGTGGCATAAGCCAACGCCGCCAATGCTGCAATAATCAGGACAATGACGCCCCATTTGATAGCAGATTTTTTGCTTATTTTGCGCATAACAACAATCCAATCACAGTAAAATCAAGTATGGTTATAGTAGATGCTTCATCCCTAAAAGGAAATGGCAATTAGTTTAAGAAAGGTTAAGGTGTTTTTAAACGTGGTGGGAATAGAGGAATAATAGAAGTTGAGTGATGAATAGTAAAAATGGGTGAGTCTGAGAATGATAGAAAGGGTAGAAGCTGTGCTAGAGGTGGTGATAGGTGTCACTGTCTAAGGTGTCGCATGTGCAAGACAGGAATGGCGATAGTGATTGATATTTATCGCGCAGTAAACAGGCGCTTTCCCGCTAGCTCTAGCGCAGCTTGCAATAATAATTCCCATGCTGGCTGGCGAACCAGTCCTTTGATGGCTTGGTCACAGCGGTATAAGAGCGCAGGCCATTCAGCCGTTTGCGTTTTTGATTGGCGGCGGCAGGCTTGTTGATATAGCCCTTGTTTGCTGCGCCAAATGCCAAGCGCTTGCGGATCTTGTCCATCCATCAGTTGTATAATCTGACGCATGTCTTTACTAATTGCCCATAACACTAAGGTCGTCGGCTCATCAGTCGCTTTGAGTTGAAAGATGATTTTTGCCACTTGCGCGCTATTACCTGCCAGCATCGCATCCGACAAATCAAACACGCTAAATTGAGCGTCACTGACCAATGCTGCTTGTAAATCTGTGATATCGAGTGCCACAGTATTTGTAGGCTGCGCAAAATCGCCAGCTGTTTCGGTATCTTCATGAGGAGCCATTAACTGCGGCGCAAACAGATAAGACAGCCGCCACAAGGTTTGATAAGCACTTAATAGATGATGCTCAGTATGTGACATGAGCAGTTGCCATGCTTCTTGAGACAGCCGTAACCCAAACTTTTGAGCCTGAATCTGCAATAGCTGCTGCCGTTGCTGCTCGTTGTATAAATTACAGTCAATGACATTGCCATATTGCGCAAAAGGGGCAAACCACTTGCTGCTCTGGCTACGTTTGTCTTGCTTAGGCGTAAGCCATAATACACTATGACCGTGTGTACCTGCTTGTGCTTCAAGCGCAAAGCGTTCGAGCTCAGCAATGACAGTTTTATCAGGCTTATGATTGCCAGTCACGATCAAGGCACTGGCATCATCGAATAAAGACTGACTGCCAAGCTCCGACAGTACTTCTTGCCAGCTTTTAACTGATATTAGTTCTATGCGCTTGATGGCGTAGTTTTGCGCGCGCCAATGTGGACGCATCGCATCGATAAGCCATTGACTCAGCAACGGCTCATCACCGTGCGCCAGCCACAAGCCCGCTACTGCAACGGATGGTTGTAGTAGTTTTGGATATGCTTGTATAAAGGTATCTTGCATAAATAGGTGGGTAGTACACAGGTTAATGGAAATAAGTATGGAGCGTATCGTAATAAGACACTAAGGCGTTGGTACGACCACAGCTGTCGATGCTGAGCCATTGCCGATTTTCACTGGTGTTTTAGTGCCAGTGGACGGTACTTTAGGCAGAGAGATAGCAACATACTGATCAGTGATACGGCGTGCCAAACTGTCATAGAGCCATTCGCGAATTTGATCGCCTTGCTGATCATCCGTACTCACCGAGGCGTCATTGTACTGATAGCTACGCTCGATTTGGATAGGATTGCTTAGTGTCACTGGCTTACCATTTTCAGTGGTTTGATAGCTAACATCTGCTGATATGATCAAGCGAATCTCTGTTAAGACACCGACTAATTCATACTGTCTAAAGCGCAGGTTATCGACGCTGATAACAGAAACAGGATCAGCGCTGGCTTGTTTGTTATTAAGCGCAACGTCTGCGGCTGTCATGTTACTAATAACATCGACACCTAATGTTTCTAGGCGTCTCGTTAATGGTAGTTTAAGCGGGAAAGCGGTGCGATTGTCTTCGATAATGACCGCTGTTTTGGTAACGTCGAGGAGCATTGGCGCATCATAACCACGTAGCTGAAAGCCGCAACCACTAAGCGCAGCCGTTGCACCGAGCACCGTAAACATTGGCAGTGCAGTAAGTAATGCAGTCACTAGCTTTTGTCCGCCGGACTTTTTTGCAGTAGGGCTTTTGCTACTTGATGGGGCTTGCTGCTTATACGACATAATCGCTATCCTCAAATGAGAAGAAGGCTTAGATAGAGTATCTACTAAGCCTAAAATATCTAACCTACAACCACGATATTCACGAGTTTATTCGGGACGACGATTTCTTTTTTGATTTCGCCAGTGATGAATTTTGCCACGCTTTCCATGGTTCGAGCTTGTGCTTTTAGCTGCTCTGGATCGCTGTTTGGCGCCACATCCATCTTACCGCGCATTTTACCATTGACCTGTACGACCATCGTGATCATATCCTGCACCAGTGCAGCTTCATCAACGGCTGGGTAGTTAAGCGTAACGGTGTCTAAGCCTAACTGCTCAAGTAAGTGCTCACCAACGTGCGGTGCATACACTGATAACATGATAAGCAAGTCAGTCACTGCCTCATGCTGTACTTTTAGGTCTTGCTCATTAGCTGCTTTAAAGCTCGTCAGCTCATTGGCAAGCTCCATCAGGCTTGATACTGGTGTGTTCAATGCCAAACGATCACCTAAATCATTATCGATTTTGGCAATGGTTTCATGGGTCTTACGACGTAGGTTTTTGGCTGCTTTGCTCAAATCATCAGTATTCAATGCTTCACTATTCAGCGTCGCAAGATCTAAGTTCGCTGCGGTAAGTGCTTGCGTGTGCTCTGTCGCCAAACGCCATACTTTTTTGACGAAATTATAAGGACCTTTTAGCGCATCGTCTGACCATTCTAGCGTTTGATCAGCAGGCGCAGTAAATAGTGTGTACAGACGAACCGTATCAGCACCATATTTATCAATGGTGATTTGTGGATCGACACCATTATTTTTTGACTTAGACATTTTTTCGATTTTGCCAATGGTTACTGGCTGTCCATCAGTCTTTAAGATGGCTTTGATCGGCTGACCACGCTCGTCATAATCGATATCAACATCTTCGGTAAAGTAATAAGTGGTACTGCCATCAGCATTGACACGATAGAAAGTACCTGCAAGTACCATACCTTGGGTCATCAAGTTGGCAAACGGTTCGTTTCCTGAGACTAAGTTTTCGTCACGCATAAGTTTATGGAAGAAACGTGCGTAAAGTAGATGCATAACCGCGTGCTCAACACCGCCGATATATTGGTCGACAGGTAGCCATTTGTTTGCAGCAGATTTGTTGACCATGCTTTGCGCATCATTTGGGCTAGCAAAGCGCGCATAGTACCAGCTTGACTCAACAAAGGTGTCAAAGGTATCGGTTTCACGCTCAGCAGGGTTGCCACATTTAGGGCAGGTGGTATTTACAAATTCTGGAATGTTTTTGAGTGGGTTACCGCGGCCATCAGGAACGACATCAGTCGGTAGAATGACTGGCAAATCTTGCTCTTCGACAGGTATCGTACCGCAATGTTCGCAATTGATCATTGGGATAGGGCAGCCCCAATAGCGTTGACGTGATACACCCCAATCACGTAAGCGATATTGGATTTTTTTCTTGGCCAATTCTTGTGGCTCAAGCTTGGCAAGCATGGCTTCGAACGCTTGTTCGAAATCTAGACCATCAAATTCGCCTGAATTGACTAAGGTATTGCGCTCAGTGTAGGCAAGATTGATTTTAGTATCATTCGCTTTGGCATCTGCTTCTGCTTCATCAAAATAACCAGCAGGTACATCGATAACTTGCTTAATAGGCAGACTGTATTTGGTCGCAAATTCATAATCGCGATCATCATGTGCCGGTACTGCCATGACTGCACCTGAACCGTAGCTCATTAGGACATAGTTGGCGACCCAAACAGGCACTTCTTCACCCGTTAATGGATGCGTTACGGTCAGACCTGTGTCCATACCGATTTTTTCAGCTTTGGCTAAATCAGCTTCAGCGACTGAGCCTTTTTTACACAGAGCGCAGAATTGCGCAATCGCTTCATCATTCTCAGACGCATATTGTGCAAGTGGATGCTCTGCCGCAACGGCAACATAAGTCACACCCATCAAGGTATCAGGGCGGGTAGTGAACACGTCTAAAGTGTTTGTTTCACCAGCCAACTCATATGGGAAATGCACTTCCATACCCGCACTACGACCAATCCAGTTGCGCTGCATGGTCAATACTTCAGATGGCCAATGCCCTTCCAAATCATCCAAATCATCCAATAGCTCATCGGCATAATCAGTGATATTAAAGTAGTACATTGGGATGTCGCGCTTTTCGACTGCAGCGCCACTGCGCCAACCTTTGCCATCGATGACTTGCTCATTGGCCAAGACAGTGTTGTCAATCGGATCCCAGTTGACTGTTGCTAGCTTTTTGTAGACTAAGCCTTTTTTGTATAATTGCAAAAACAACCACTGTTCCCACTGATAATACTCAGGGCTACAAGTGGCAAATTCACGTGACCAGTCAATAGATAAGCCTAGTAATTTAAGCTGTGCACGCATGTTGTCAATATTGGCAAACGTCCATTTGGCAGGTGGTGTTTGATTGGCAATCGCGGCGTTTTCTGCTGGCAGGCCAAAGCCATCCCAACCCATTGGTTGCATGACTTCATAGCCTTTTAGGCGGTAGTAACGGCTCAGCACATCCGAGATGGTATAGTTACGCACATGGCCCATATGCAGCTTGCCACTTGGATAAGGGAACATAGACAGCATATAACGACTTGGCTTGTCGCTAGGCTCATTGCCCACTTCATAGCGCTTGTCAGTTGCCCATTTGGCTTGTTGCGCAGCTTCGATAGCTTGTGGGTTATAATAATTGTTTTCTGATTGGTCAGATGTCACAGTATTACTCATAGTGGGCTCGAAATTGGTTAATACAGATAAAAAATAGGTGGAATTCGACAATGCCATAGCATAGCGTAATTTGGCGAAAATTGCGATTGATTGTGAAGTTGTTATAGTCGAAAATAGTAGGCTAATCATCGTAAGTTAATGATATTCCTATTACCTATACAGTAGATATAACATGAGTGAAATTATTCTTAAGCAACCTGTCAGCGTGCTCAATCGAAAAATAAGCTTTGATATTAAAGATTTTTTTATTCAGGCATCTAAAACAGCTGTTCAAGCTACTGCTCAAGGGGTAACTGGAAACTTAATAGGTAGTGCAGCGACGATTGTTAAAGGTGTATTTGATATATCTAAGACTACAGAGCTTGATTTAAAGGTTGAAGAGTTAGCATGGTTGCTTATTGCCCGTTCCCTAACTCAGGCTATTACTGAGATGCTAACTAGCGATCAGGATTTATTCGGTAGTAATATTGATGAAGCAGCGATAACAAGTGTCGCTACTAATATAGAAAATAAGATTAATGAGTCAGAAGTTGCTATAGATAACGATTTTTTTGAAGCGCCTCATCATTTAGCTCTATTAGATGACTTGGAAATGGTTTTAATTGAATGGCTTCAGCAACTAGGACTTGATGAGGCCAAAGCCAAATCAACTTATGAACGTCTGAAAGGTCAATTTTCTTTTTCACTTGATAAAGAATGGTTAACTAACGCTTCACAATACACCTCAATTATAGATCAATTAAACACGCCATTTACGAAGGCTACTGTAAAGCAGAGAAGCATTAGGCATTATCGTTCGTGGCTACAGCAACAAGTTAATGAGCGTATGTTTGATGAAGCATTTGGACTTAGTCAAATATATGTACCTCTGCGTGCATACTATGAAGTGCGTAATCAGTCTCCTGATAATGATGTGCAAGAAATAATAAGTTCTGAAGAGAACATTATTATTAATTCAAAAGCTCAGCAAAACATTAGTAAAAAAGTATGTGATTTATATAGTGAAATTAGTGATTGGCTTTCTACTTATCAAGAAAGTGATACTTTACGTATTATCAGTGGTGGACCTGGATCAGGTAAATCTTCATTTGCAAAAATTTTGGCAGCTAAGCTAGCAGAAAAGTCGGGTCAAGCAGTCCTGTTTATTCCTTTACACCGTTTCAGGCTTGACGATTATCTATTAGAAGCAGTCAAGAAGTTTGTCTCTATTAATCCCATACTAATGAATACGGATCTGACTAATGAGTATGACTTATTACTTATATTTGACGGTCTAGATGAATTATCTATGCAAAGTGGAAGTAATGCGAAAGAAGCTGCAAGTAGCTTTATAGAAGAGGTAAAGATTGCGTTAAGAGATCAAAGTTCTTTACGTTGGAAGGCTATCATTACTGGTCGCGAATTGTCAGTACAGTCACAAAAGAGTCAGCTCAAAAAAGAAAAAATCGTACTACATTTATTACCATACTTTATCAGTGATGATGAAAGGGAAGAGTTTGATGATTCAGAAGGGTTGTTAATAGAGGATCAGCGTAATAACTGGTGGCAAAAGCTTGCTGAATTAAAAGGACTAGAGTTTAAGGGCTTGCCAAGTGAGTTAGCGACAGAACATCTGGAACCTATCACGACGGAGCCACTACTTAATTATCTCGTATCACTGAGCTACTTAAGACAAGATATTACTTTTACAGAAGATACCAACCTTAATCAAATATATGCAGATTTACTAGACTCAGTTTACGAAAGAAAATATACAGCTACCGGTATTCATAAAAGTTTAAATGACATGGATAAAGATAATTTTATCCGTATATTACAAGAAATTGCTTTGGTGGTTTGGCATGAAAATGGACGTACTGCCACTGTTGATCAAATAAGAAAGCAGTGTGAAACTGCTAATATAGTTAGTTATTTTGGAGAATTTTCTGATGATATGAAATCGGGTGTTACTCGATTACTAATGGCATTCTATTTTAGAGAATTTGATGGCAGTCAAGGAAATAAAAGTTTTGAGTTCACTCATAAGAGCTTTGGTGAGTATCTGACTGCAAGAAGAATAATGCTTGAATTAGATATTATATGCGATGAAGTTGAACGTAGTAGAAAAAATGCTGGTAGAGGATATACTTTAAAGCAAGCTTTTGTAGAATGGATAAAAGTATGTGGACAGCAGGAAATAGACGAGTATTTACGAGGCTTTTTAGATGGTGAGCTTAGTATATTATTCGAATCAGAAAGTGGGCAATTAAAAGTACAGCAGTATCAAAAATTACTAATCGAATTAATAAAAATGGCAGTAAATGAGCAGTCACCTATTAAAGAGTTGATGTTAACAAGTTTTGAAAAAGACTTATATTATAGTCGTAATTCTGAAGCTGCTCTATTGGAGCTGCATTCATTATGTGCTAAATGGACTAATAAAGTTATCAATAAGGTTCAGTATAAAAATAAACAAGCATTTAATGTATGGTTAGGCAGATTAGGAAGTACAAGAGTAAATAGTAAGTTAAACCACTTGTTTTTGTCAGATGCAGAAATACATTCATCATTTATGTTCGGTGAGCTTAGCTCATCAATTTTTTATAATGCTAAGTTGACATCATCTAATTTTTTTATGTCAACCTGCGTGAACACGCGCTTTGTGAATGCACAACTATTCGATACTAATTTTGAAAAATCACTCTTAGAGGGCTCAGATTTTACGATAGCAAAGCTTCAGAGGGCTTCTTTTAAAAATTCAGATTTACAGGAAGTTTGTTTTAAAGGAGCTAATCTTGAAGGTACAGATTTCACAAATGCTAATCTTAAAAACGCTAACTTTGAAGGTACGAACCATGAAAAAGCAATCTTCACAGGGGCAAACCTGAAAGGTACTATTTTAGAAAGCTTATACGTATCAGAAGACAAACTAAAGGAACAATAATGACCATCACCATTTACGGTATCAAATCATGCAGCACCATGAAAAAAGCATTTACCAAGTTGGATGAATTGAATATAAGTTACGATTTCCATGACTATAAAAAACAAGGCATCGATAAAGAAACGGTACAGCGTTGGGTAGACGGGCTAGGTATTGATAAAGTACTGAACAAGCGTGGCACCACATGGCGCAAGCTGACTGACGAGCAAAAGCAATCAGCTGATGCCAATATAGATAACGCGATTGACTTGCTAGTAGAGAATACTAGTATGATTAAGCGTCCGATTGTAGAAGGTCAGATCAACGAGAAAAACCAAGGTCAGCCAATATTGCTTTGCGGTTTTGATGAGGCTGTATTCGATACAACTTTTTCATAAAAAAGCTGTCACTTTGACACGTCATAAACTATGATTTCATTAATGGAATTAAGTTTGCTCGTTTATAATGTTCAAGGATAAAATCATGAAAAAATTATTACTAATGGCCACCCTTGCAGTAGCGCCTTTAATGGTCACAAGTGTGCAAGCGGCGGAAACCTCTACTAAGGTTACCTTCGCAAAAGACAGCTATTGCGGTAGCTTTACAGGTAATATTAAAAACGGAAAAGTGTTTCGTCTATGGCTGGCGTCAGACCAGAATTTAGTGATTCGCAACGTCGGTGATGACCGCATCAATATGGCTTATGTCTCAGGGCCAAGTGGTCGTTTGGATGGTGATCGCTATGACAATGAAACGTCTTATATTACTGAGAGTAAAGGCAATCATTATATGAAGGTTTATGGCAATAGTAGCCATAGTTCTGTCGAGTTCTGTGCTTATTAAACTTCTTTCGTTTAAATAGACGTTGATAGACCATAAAAAAGCCCGAGCTTGAATACCAAGCTCGGGCTTTTTTATGCTAGTCACTAAATTCTATTAACGCAATTATGAATCCAATTCACGACTGATTAATGTGCCGACACCTTCATTGGTGAAAATTTCAAGCAAAGTAGCGTGAGGCACACGGCCATCAACGATAACAGCGCTTTTTACGCCGCTACGTACGGCATCAAGCGCACACTGAATTTTAGGAATCATGCCACCTGAGATAGTGCCGTCTTCGATTAAGCTGTCGACTTTCTTTGGTGTCAGCCCAGTCACGACTTCGCCATCACGACCCAATACGCCTTTGATGTTGGTCAGCAGCATTAACTTTTCTGCTTGCAAGAATTCCGCGACTTTACCTGCAACTAGATCAGCATTGATGTTATAGGTGTTGCCTTCGGCATCGACGCCGAGTGGGGCGATGACAGGGATAAAGTCAGATGCAATGAGCATGTTAATCACGTCTTTATTGACACTGACCACATCACCGACGAACCCTAGATCTATAGGAACAGCGATACCGTCTTCGCCAATTTTTTCCATTTTCAACTTTTTGGCTAGGATTAAGTTGGCATCTTTACCCGTTAAACCAATCGCGCGTCCACCGTGCTTATTGATTAAGCTAACAATCGATTTATTGACGCCGCCGCCTAACACCATCTCGACGATATCCATGGTGCTTTTATCAGTGACGCGCATACCATCGATACGGTCAGACTGACGTCCAAGCTCTTTTAACAAGTTATCCACTTGAGGGCCACCGCCATGTACGACGACAGGATGCATGCCAACGGTTTTTAACAAGACGATATCGCGGGCAAATGAGCTTTCAAGCGCAGGATCGGTCATCGCATTGCCGCCGTATTTTACGACGATGATCTTATCGACAAAGCGCTGAATATAAGGCAGTGCCGTGGTCAATACTTCAGCGGTGTTTTTGGCATCATCTAAGTTAAGCGTCATTACAAACTCCTAAAGTACGGTTTTGAACGGGTTGGTTATTTATGCGATATAAATCTATCGCCACTATAGTCATTCCACTATAAAAGCATTACAGCGTTAACCTCGCTTGAGGTATCACATATACATCTGCACTCGGTTGCCTTGTACTACTTTTAAATTGAATCGACTATATCAATATCGTCAATATTATTGATAAGGCCACAGTGTGTTTAATACAATCATTCGACAGGAATAGCGACAATTTTGGCTGCCAGTTCTTCATCGAATGGGTGACATAATGCGGCAAATTTTGCCTGAATATCTGTTAGGTCATCTATGCTATCACCAGCAAAGCGTGCGGTCAGATGGTGACTGGTGTTTGATTGGCGCAGCACCCCAAAGCCATGTGGAAAATCCAAACGAACGCCATCGATACAGCTCAGCGTAGTCCCTACTGGCATTAAATCTCTGGCTTGCTTGAGTGTTAAGTGAGGCTCAACCACCGAGCAGTGACAATCTAATAGCAGGTCAGTATTTATCAAATGATGATCAGAATCTGCTGCTGTCGCTTCCAAAATTTGGCGTAAGTAACGACAGAATCTAGCCAGCTGCTCTACGAGTGAGTACTCTGTTCCAAAAGTTGTTGGCATCGGCAAATAGTGATCTGCTGTACTTACCATTGCAGGTAGACTTTCCGTAATGTCTGTCAATGCTCGTTTGCTATCGACCAGATTGTCAGTAGCCAACCAGTGCAACAGCCGTAATGCTGCGTACATGGCATCATCATAAACAATAAAGCGGCTGTCATTAAAGATAAAGTGCCCTGATAACTCTCCAGCGAAGACAATTTGATAATCGGAGTTCTGTATTTGTTGGCGCATAAAACTGCTACCCGTTCTACTCATTACGGGTGTTGCATCAAGATCAGATAACAGCTTTGGTAAGTGATGTGAGCACTTAATATCAAAAAGGACTTGAGGTGAGCGTTGTGAGCATATTGAGTCTGTATCATATATTGATGCTGCATCGTACAAAGTGTCAGGGCGTTCCGCGATAGCCACTTGTGCTAATAGATATAGCAAATGGTCAGGCGAGACGACCTTGCCATTGGTATCGACGATCATCAGTCGATCACCATCACCGTCAAAAGCAATCCCTATATCTGCTTGGTGCTGGCGTACGGTGTGCTGTAATTGCGTGAGGCGGTGTGGTTCAGTAGGGTCAGGATTACCAGAGGGGAAGTTGCCATCTGCTATGTCGTTAATCATGATGACATCTTGGCAGAAATAGCCAAATAAACGCTGTGCAATCGAACTGGTCGCGCCATGCATACAGTCAATAACGACCCGAAAATCAAGTTTAGATAAGGGCTGCAGAGTGACTTTTGAATGTGGTCTATTTGAATGTGGTCCATTTGAATGTGGCTTACTGGATTGATAGATCTGCTGAAAGACTTGAGCGATAGCCTCAATGTAAGCCGTTGCTATGTCCTCAGTGGATAAGCCTGTATCCTGAGTGTTTTGTTTGAAAGTATTCGCTTGAATTACACTATTATTTTTTGAATCGTTTGTGGTCAACTGATGATAAAGCAATTGAATCTCTGCACTGCTAGGAGACTGATGATTGACTAACCACTTAACGCCTAAAATATCTTTAGCAGAATGACTGGCGGTCACAATGATGCCATGCCCCTGATATTGCTCTGCCCAAAAGACCATCATTGGCGTAGTGACAAGACCTAGCTGGATAACGGTTAGACCATGCTGAGCCAATGTATCAGCGAGTCTCTGTGCAATAGCATTGCTACCATTACGCACATCGTAACCAATCACAATAATGGTTTCTGAAGAAGTTGACGGTTGCGTTAGTAGGCTGTCTTTTGAATCGCTATCTTCTGATGTGCAGAGTAAGCCACGATAAAGACTAGCAAAAGCATTGCCGAGCGCTTGTATAAAATCGGTCGTAAAACACTGGCGTGAACCACGAATATCATAAGCACGAAATAAGGATTGCTGCTCAGCAAAAGTTGGCATCGCTTACGCTCCTTATAATCGTGGTTATGATGGTTGTGGCTATCATTGTTAGTATCGTGATGAGTAACAATAAATAATTAAAACGGTAAATCAGTAATGGTTACTGATTGATTACTGGCGACCTGAATGTCCAAATCCACCAGCACCACGTTCGCTTTCATCACTGAACTCTGTTACCACTGAAAACTCAGGGCGGGCAACAGGTACAACGATATATTGTGCCATACGCTCTGCTGGATTAAGCACAAAGTCGTCGTTACTGCGATTCCAAATACTAACCATCAGCTCACCTTGATAATCAGCATCAATCAGCCCGACCAAATTACCTAAAACGATACCGTGTTTATGACCGAGACCTGAACGCGGTAAAATCATACCTGCATAATTAGGATCTTGGATATAAACGGCGAGACCTGTGCCGATTAAGTGTGTTTCACCTGCTTTAATGGTTAATGGCTCATCTATGCAAGCGCGCAAGTCGATACCCGCACTGCCGTCGGTGGCACGAGTCGGAAGAGAAAATGCTGCGTCTTCAATGATTTTAGGGTTTATAACTTTAACTTGTACAGCTTGCATAACGAACTCACTTAACGATTTGATGGTTTTTAAATTATGATTTTGAACAAAGCTTATTCAATATTTTTAAATAATGACGATGTTTTTTAGAGCTCAGTATTTGATTATAGTATTAATACGCTGGCTAAGCCTAAGAATGACATAAAACCGACGATATCGGTTACAGTGGTCAAAATAACGGAAGCAGATAGCGCAGGGTCGATATTCATACGTTTGAGCATCAGCGGTATACTGATACCCGAAACGTTTGCGGCCGTCATATTAATCGCAATGGCAAAGCCAATGACCGCACTAATCTTAATATCATGAAACCACAGCTGGGCAATAAACGCCATGATTATAGCCCATATGATGCCGTTTATCGCGCCGACCCACAGCTCTTTGTTTAATAGCCAGACACGGTTAGAACCACCGATTTGACCCATAGCCATACCACGAATGACGACGGTAAGGGTCTGAGATCCGGCGATACCACCCATACTGGCGACCACTGGCATGAGTATCGCTAGCGCCACGACTTGTGCCAATACTTCCTCAAACTGTCCAATCACCGCTGCGGCCAATAGGGCGGTACACAAGTTAATACCTAGCCAAACACTACGGCTTTTAGCGCTGGTTAGAATAGGGGCAAACAGCTCTTCATCTTGACTAACACCCGCCAAGTTTTTCATGGTGCTGTCGACATCATCTTGGATGATTTCCATGATGTCTTCACCGTTTAGTTGACCGACCAGCTCGCCATGGCTATTGATGACGGGGGCAAAGCGAATGTCTTCTGAGCGAAAAATTGCGGCGGCATCTTGGATATCTAAGCGATCATTAATGGTAATGGCGGTGTCGATTAATTTCGATACCAAAGTAGTTTGATGGTGTTTAATCAAATCAACCAAACTTAGTAGACCTAATAATTGCTGGCTTTGATCAACGACCAACAGCTCCTGACTTTCATCATCAAGCAAGTCGTCGTTCTCTCTTAGCCAGTGTTGTACTTCTTCTAGCGTAATGTCTTCTCGCACCTGAATAATATCAGGATCCATATAGCTACCAACTTCCCAATCCTCATAAGTATCGAGTTTGTTGACCTGAACACGGGTCTCTTCGTCTAGCGTTGCCATGACGGAGGTACGTACGCTCTCGGTCACGGTATCCAAAATCTCAGAGATGTCTTGTGCATCGAGGTCTTGGGTAAATAAAGAAATCTCTTTTGAAGAGATGTTCTCCATCAATGGCTGGCGAGTATCGACATCTAGCTCAGCGAGGACTTCACCTTTAATACTCTCTGGAACCTGCGCCCAAATTAAGAGCCGGTTTTGAGTCGGAAAGGACTCTAGTAAGTTGGCAATCTCATATTCAGACTGCTTTGTTAAAAACTCGGTAATGGCTTCATATGCCTTATCAGCCACCAGTCCCTGCAGATACAGCAGCTTATATTCAGCATTATATTCAGCTGGATTATAATCTCCCTGTAGCGTAGATGGTCGTTCTTGATTCGGCATAGGGGTAGGCATAAAAGTTCCAAGGTTTTCAAAAAATATAAATAACAATAACGACTAAAATAATCATTTTCCGCCCAGTCTCAGGCGTGTTTTCTCAAGCATTTTTGTTTAGGTGTTTTCATTAAGACTAGCGATTGCCTAATAACGCTCTAATATTTGCCAAATACTCATCAGCAACGGCTTCTGGATCTTTGGTGGCTTTTTTCTTTTTCGCTTTGGCTGGCCAGTCGATGTGATCTTCTGGTAACTCATCTAAAAATCGTGACTCTGAAGTAACCCGCATCTGACCGCCTGCACGGCGCTGTGTGGCTAGCGTCAATGTCAGCTCACGACGAGCGCGAGTGATACCTACGTACATCAATCGTCGTTCTTCTTCTACGGTTTCGCTGAGGATAGAGTTACGGTGCGGTAGCATCTCTTCCTCAAGTCCCATGATATAAACGAAATCAAACTCCAAGCCTTTTGCCGCATGCAAAGTCATTAAGTTGACCTTGTTGGTATTCTCTTCTTCTTGCTGCTGCTCGAGCATATCAAGTAATACCAGCTTACGAATGATGGTATCAATCGTCCGATCCTCGTCTTCTTCGGCCCGATTAATCAGCGATTGAATGCTGGTATAGAGCATATCGATATTATCAATACGATTTTTTTCTTGTTGCGGCGTTTTGGCATCACTGCGCACAAAGTCGATATAGCCCGTCTCATCGATCATTTGACGCACGATGGGTACAGGGTCGGGGTGCTGGTCTAACTCACGCGTATAGTGCTCGATAAATTCACCAAACTCTTTTATGGTGCCATAAGATTTAGACGGTAACACATGGGTTAAGCCAGCATGTGTACAAGAGGCCAACAGCGATATGCTGTGCTCTTGCGCAAACAGTCCAAGCTTTTCAAGCGTTGCAGGTCCCATACCACGCTTAGGCGTATTGATAATACGCAAAAATGCGCTGTCATCTTCAGGGTTCAAGATTAGACGCAGATAGCCCATGATATCTTTGATTTCACTACGCGCAAAGAATGACTGGCCGCCAGACAGTTTATAAGGGACTTGTAGCTGACGCAGTTGTGCTTCTAACATCCGCGCCTGAAAGTTACTGCGATAAAGGACAGCATATTGCTCCCACTCATTACCAAAGCGCAGTTTATGAGTGACAATCTCTTTTGCTACGCGTTCGGACTCATCGTCATCATTACGGCAGTTGATAATACGAATTTTTTCGCCTTGACCTTTATCGGACCACAGTTTCTTTTCAAATAAATGCTCGTTGTTCATAATAACTGCGTTGGCTGAGGTCAAGATACGCGTCGTTGAGCGATAATTTTGCTCAAGCATGACGATTTTTAACTTAGGAAAATCTTCCTTTAGCAGTGCCATGTTTTCAGGTTTTGCCCCGCGCCACGCATAGATAGATTGGTCATCATCGCCAACTACGGTAAAGCGACCTTGCGGGCCAACCAAGTATTTAATCATTTCATACTGGGCGGTATTGGTATCTTGATACTCATCGACCAAGAGATAACGAATGCGGTTTTGCCATTTATCACGCAGCTCTCTATTTTCACGCAATATCTTGGTTGGTAGTACAATCAAGTCATCAAAATCGACGGCATTATAAGCACGAAGATTGCGCTCGTATAGTGCATACAACGTGGCAAAAATCATATCTTCTGGATCGTCTAATGTTTCCATCGCCTTATCAGGATCAATCAGATCGTTTTTCCAGTCGGAAATCATTTTTATCGCTTTGCCGACCAACTCACGACTTTCAGCGCCACTTAGATTGTCACGCATCATCAGCTCCATCAGCAGTCGCTTGCTGTCGTCGCTGTCCATGATAGAGAAGTTGCCCTTTAATGGGGTATGAATCAGCTCATAGCGCAAAAACTGCAGACCGAACTGGTGAAAGGTCGACACGGTCAGACCGCGCATTTTTTCACTTGGCAGCAGTTTACTGACACGGGCTTTCATTTCACGGGCGGCTTTATTGGTGAAAGTCACCGCCGTGATGCGCTCAGCAGGCATGTCGCATTCTTCGATCAGGTAGGCAATTTTTCGGGTAATTACGGACGTCTTACCGGAGCCTGCACCTGCGAGTACAAGTAACGGACCAGATACGTAGAGCATGGCTTCTTGTTGTTTTGGATTGAGTTGACTCATAACGTAACCTGTAAGACAAAAGCAAAAAAAGAGAGTGGCACTGATGGCGGCATCATTAAATATACGCCGATTGCCTTATTAACATGAGTGTCATGATGATGTTTCAATCAAAAAACACCCAATAAAGGCAATAAAATTAAGTGGGTTATTATAAAGCAAAAACATGAACTTTGGGGAATGAGTTGGGCGAAGAGCAGGGGTTTAAAGGCTGAATTTTTGACCATATTTACAATTACGGCCTATGATAATTCATAAGATGGATTTGATGTTAATATAAGGTAAGACCCCTATCATAATTTTTGATAAAAAAAACATGTTTTATTACATATAAAATGACCGTCCAATACAGTTAAAAACTAGCTTTTGGACACCGAAATGCGTATAGTACGTACATAATTTATGCCAGTTGTCTCGTCATTATTGACTACGTGTAATGAGCTATTAAATCAATTAAGTAAACTATCGAATATGATATTGATTTAATAAGTTGATCTTACGTTTTTAGAAGATGCGTTAGACGACCAGCCATTTTTCCGTGCGTATATCGGAATCCCTGCCGTTGGTTATGTCTGACATCGTCGTCAATACACTTGATAATTGGTTGTTACTAGCAAAATACCTAAAATGTGACTTAATAACAGTTGCTTAAATAAAGCGACTGAATGACAGTCGCTTTGTGTTTTCGTTTGTGTGATGCCTGTGGCTAGACGACCTTGATAGGTCGGTACTTGCGCTGTGCTAAACACTCGATTGGGTGAGGAGCACGTATTATCATGTCTGCTTTTAATTGGTCAGCAATCGCTTTTATCTTAGCCGCCATTGGGCTAGTTGTCTTCATGCTAGTCGTGCCGCGTTTGCTTGGCGGTCGCTCTCAGGGCTCACAAAAAGAAGAAGTATTTGAAGCGGGTGTTGTCGGATCTGGCAACGCCCGTATTCGTTTGTCTGCCAAATTCTATTTGGTGGCAATCTTCTTCGTCATCTTCGATCTAGAAGCGCTGTATTTGTATGCTTACGCCGTTTCAGTACGTGAGGCTGGCTGGTTAGGTTTTGCCGCTGCTGCCATATTCATCACCATCTTAATCATCGGTTTGATCTATGAGCTAAGTTTGGGCGCGATGAACTGGGCACCTGCTGATAAACTGCGCAAAAAAGTACGTCTATATGCCGCACCTGCTGGTTTCAACCTAGCAGACATCACCAAATTCGATGGTGCTCACGAGCTGATGGTCGATCCGACAGGCAAAGTACCCGCACAGTCCTCAGGACAAATCAACGTCTCGAACAATATTGAAGTCAATCGTCATCATTTAGAAAATATCGATCATATTAATACTACAGGTAATGTTACTTCTGTAGATTTTGCGACGTCTGCTCGACAAGATAACGGTAAGCGTTAATTGTCTTGGGCGGTCTTAGTTTTCGATAGTCTATAAAGGCTAGTAGTAAGATTACGACGACGCGAGTATGTTTGGATTAATGATCACTTGTTAATAATAGAAGTTAAGGCGCTAGCGAGGGCAAGACGATTGCCACGCTACGTCTAATATAAAGGTTGTATGTTATGAAATACACATTAACAAAAGCCAACCCTGATGCAGATATCTATCCTGCACAGACCAGTCAAACGGTCAATGACCCTATCGAAGACGAAGTTAATAAAAACGTCTTTATGGGTCGTCTCGAAGACCTCGTCCATTCGACAGCAAACTGGGGGCGCAAGCACTCACTATGGCCATTTAACTTTGGTACTTCTTGCTGCTATGTAGAATACGCCACCACCTTGACAGCCGTTCATGATTTATCACGCTTTGGTGCTGAGGTTATTCGTGCCTCGCCTCGTCAAGCAGATGTCATGATCGTCGCCGGTACTTGTTTTGTCAAAATGGCACCTGTTATTCAACGTCTTTATGAGCAAATGCTTGAGCCAAAATGGGTCATCTCAATGGGTGCCTGTGCCAACTCTGGTGGTATGTATGATATCTACTCTGTCGTACAAGGCGTAGATAAAATCATTCCAGTCGATGTCTATGTGCCAGGCTGTCCGCCGCGTCCAGAAGCTTTGATTCAAGGTTTGATGTTATTGCAAGAATCTATCACCAAAGAGCGTCGTCCGCTGGGTATCCATGTCAATGAGCAGGGTATTTATAAGCCACAGATGACGCCTGAGCGTGACCGTAAGCAAGCAGATCGTATTGCTGTTAAAAACTTGCGTAGCCCAGATAGCATTTAGATTTGTGCGTTTAGATTTGTAGCGATAGCAACAACCTCAATATTTTATGCCCTCATCATAGTTCGGTTATGATTAACATAGCTTAGTTATGGTTGACATAGTTCGGTTATGACTAACATAGTTCAGTTATGATTAATGAAGGAATACATCATTCATGGTCACGGTAGTCGAAAACATAGATCCTAAGATTAAGCCTGTCCCAGCCGTTATCAAAGAGCTGGAGCAGAAGTATGCCGGTAAGTTTGTCGTGCAGCACACTGTTGATGAGATTCCAACGGTTTGGGTTGCGCGTGCGGATTTGCTCGATGTTCTCTTATTCCTGCGTAAATTGCCACAGCCATACGTCATGCTATTTGACTTATCAGCGATAGATGAGCGTTTACGCCAGCATCGCGCGGGTTTGCCTGATAGTGATTTTACGGTTTTTTATCACTTGATGTCGCTTGAGCGCAATAGTGACGTACGTATCAAAGTCGCGCTGAGCGAAGATGATGTCAATGTACCGAGCGCCACCAATATTTGGCCAAACGCCAACTGGTATGAGCGCGAAGTATGGGATATGTTCGGTATTGTCTTTACAGGTCATCCGCATTTGACCCGTATCTTATTACCAAAATACTGGGAAGGTCATCCATTACGTAAAGAGTATCATGCGCGTGCGACTGAATTTACTCCGTATTTCTTGAATACCGCCAAGCAGCAATACGAGCAAGAGAACCTGCGTTTTGTCCCAGAAGAATGGGGCATGAAGCGTTCAGGTCGTGATGAAGATTTTATGTTCTTGAACATCGGTCCTAACCATCCCTCTGCTCATGGTGCCTTCCGTTTGGTGCTACAGCTCGATGGCGAAGAAGTCGTCGATTGTATTCCTGATATCGGCTATCACCATCGCGGCGCAGAAAAAATGGCTGAGCGTCAAACCTGGCACTCATTTATTCCTTATACCGACCGAATCGATTATCTTGGCGGTGTGATGAATGAGCTGCCGTACATCATGTCGGTCGAAAAGCTGGCTGGAATCACCATTCCACCGCGCGCTGAAACCATCCGCGTGATGATGAGCGAGTTTTTCCGTATTACCAATAACTTATTATTCGTCGGTACTTTCATTCAGGATGCGGGCGGTATGACCCCTGTATTCTATATGTTTACCGATCGCCAAAAAGCCTATGACGTCATCGAAGCCGTGACTGGCTATCGTATGCATCCCGCTTGGTTCCGTATCGGCGGTACAGCTGCTGATCTGCCACGTGGCTGGCAACGTCTGGTTCGTGAGTTCTTAGATTGGATGCCAAAACGCTTGGACGAATATGTCAAAGCAGCATTACAAAACAGCGTGCTCAAAGGCCGTACTCAAGGGGTTGCTCAGTATAATGCCAAGCAAGCATTGGCTTGGGGCGTCACTGGTGCAGGTCTACGTGCGACAGGCGTTGACTTTGATCTGCGTAAAGCACGTCCATATATGGGCTATGAGAATTACGACTTTGAAGTGCCAGTTGGTTACAACGGTGATGCTTATGACCGTTGTATGGTCAAAGTCGAAGAGATGCGTCAGTCGTTACGTATCATTCGCCAGTGCATGGATAATATGCCACAAGGCCCTTATAAAGCGGATCATCCACTAGCGGTACCACCGCCGAAAGACCGTACCTTGAACGATATTGAGACGCTGATTAATCACTTTATCTCAGTATCTTGGGGTCCTGTGATGCCAGCGGGCGAGTGTACGACGATTGTAGAAGCGACCAAAGGTCTCAACAGCTATTACATCACCTCAGATAAGGCGACGATGAGCTATCGTACTCGTATCCGTACACCGACATTTGCGCATTTGCAGCAGATGCCGTCCGTGATTAATGGTTCGCTCGTCTCTGATGCCATTATGTATCTGGCATCGATTGATATTGTGATGGCCGATTGTGATCGCTAATACTTTGATCGTTGATGCTGTGATCAGAAAATTATCGTTATTAAAGAAATACGTTTATCAATATATCATTGCCAAATGGCACACCAAAATGCTGATATCTTGCCATGTAGCGACACTCGTAAAACTGCCGCTATTAGCTGATAAAGCGTGATGAGTGAGGACAGATAGAAGACTATGAAAATTGTTTCCGACAAAATGCCAAAAGTAGATGTGGCAAGCATCCTCACTAGCGAGGAAATTGCGGCTATTCATGAGTTTATGCACCATTATCCACAGGCGCGTGCTGCCTCGTTAGATGCACTAAAAATTGTGCAAAAGCGCAACGGCTGGGTCGATGATGGACAAGTCAATGCCATTGCCAATATTCTAGATATTCCAATGTCAGATATGGATGGGGTCGCTACTTTCTTTAACCGTATTTATCGTCAGCCTGTTGGTCGCCATGTCATCCTTATTTGTGATTCAGTGGCTTGTTTCTTGACAGGTTATGAGGCGTTATCGGCTGAAATCAGATCGCAACTGGGTATTGAATATGGTCAGACGACGGCTGATGGTCGTTTTACGCTATTGCCAATTTGCTGTTTAGGTAACTGTGATAAGGGTCCTGCTGTGTTGATTGACGAAGACACCTATGGCCCTGTCCAGCCTGAAGAAGTAACGCAATTATTGGAGCTATACGCATGAGATTAACGCTTTCAGAGCAGATTGCTCAACGTAGCCAAGGCAAAGCGCCAAGCCAGCTTAATGAGCAGCGCATTCCAATTTATGGTGATAAAGCCACAGCGACTAGCGAAACCAAGCCGTTAACATGGCGTCTAGCACATCATGACGCAGTGCTTGATTTGGCCACCTACGAATCTCTAAAAGGTTTCACTGGTTTAAAGCAAGCTTTGAGTCAATCGCCTAAAGAAGTCGGCAATATGATCAAAGCTGCCAACGTCAGAGGCCGCGGCGGTGCAGGTTTTAATGCTGGTTTGAAGTGGACATTTATGTCACCGCCAGATGGCTTACCGCGTTATCTCATTTGTAATGCTGATGAGATGGAGCCGGGTACCTTTAAAGATCGTCTATTGATGGAGCGTCTACCGTTTCAGCTGATTGAAGGTATGTTGATTACCGCTCATGCTATTGGTGCAACTGACGGTTATATCTTTATCCGCGGTGAGTACATCTTGGCCGCTGAACGTTTGGTCGCTGCCATCGAAGAATGCTTGGCCAATAATTTAATGGGTAAGAACATTTTAGGCTCAGATTTTAGCTTTAACTTGCATGTGCATACTGGTGCTGGACGCTATATCTGCGGTGAAGAAACCGCATTGATTAATTGTCTAGAAGGTCGCCGTGCTAACCCACGTACCAAACCGCCTTTCCCGCAAATTTCTGGTGCATGGGGTCGTCCAACGGTTGTCAACAACGTTGAGACTTTATGCAACATGCCAGCCATCTTAAACCATGGCGTTGAATGGTATCAGTCGTTATCTACTATTAAAGGTAAGAGTCAAACGCCAGGTACGAAATTGTTTGGTTGTTCAGGCTTGGTCAATGACCCAGGTCTGTGGGAGTTACCATTTGGTTATACGGCACGCGAAATCATTGAAGATTTAGCGGGTGGTATGCAAGCAGGCAAAACCCTCAAAGCTTGGCTACCGGGCGGCGCTTCTACTGACTTTTTGACCACTGAGCATTTAGATGTGGTGGTGGATTTTGACACCATTCAAAAAGCAGGTAGCCGTATGGGTACTGGGCTGATTATGGTGGTGGATGAAGCTCAAGATATGGTGCCACTCGTTCGCAATCTCGAAATTTTCTTTCAACGCGAATCTTGCGGTTGGTGTACACCATGCCGTGATGGTTTACCGTGGGGCGTCAAACTACTTACTGCTATCAACGATGGCGAAGGGCAAGTAGGCGATGTGGAAAAACTAGAAGGCCTCACGCGTGACTTATGGATTGGTAAAACATTCTGTGCGCATGCGCCAGGTGCGATGGAGCCACTAATGAGTGCGATTAAATATTTCCGTCCAGAGTTTGATCAAAAAATCACTCAGGCGGTTGGTGTAGATATCATTGATGCTGCAGCCAATCAACAGCCAGTAGTGAAATAAGGAGAGCGGCATGGCAGTCATACATATTGATGGAACCACTGTCGAAGTAGATAGCGCGGATAACTTGCTACAAGCTTGTTTATCACTCGGCATTGATGTGCCTTATTTTTGTTATCATCCAGCCCTTGGCTCAGTAGGCTCGTGCCGTCAGTGCGCGGTCAAGCAATTTCAAAACAAAGAAGATATGGAAGCAGGTCGCGGTCGTCTTGTGATGTCATGTATGGTCGCCCCTGGCGATGACATGTACATCTCGGTCACTGATGATGAAGCCAAAGCGTTTCGCAAGTCGATGGTTGAGTTACTCATGACCAACCATCCACATGATTGTCCAACCTGTGAAGAGGGTGGGCATTGCCATCTGCAAGACATGACATATATGTCAGGTCATAGCCGTCGTCGCTATCGCTTTACCAAGCGCACGCATCACAATCAAGAGCTTGGCCCATTCATCGCGCATGAGATGAATCGCTGTATCGCTTGCTATCGTTGTGTACGTTTCTATAAAGACTATGCAGGCGGTGAAGATTTGGGCGTTTATGGCTCAAACAACCGTGTGTATTTTGGTCGTGATAAAGATGGTCAGTTCGAAAGCGAATTCTCAGGCAACTTAACGGAAGTATGCCCAACCGGTGTATTTACTGACAAAACACATTCTGAACGTTATAACCGTAAATGGGACATGCAGTATGCGCCAAGCATCTGTCATGGCTGTTCGGCTGGCTGTAATATTTCACCAGGTGAGCGTTATGGTGAATTGCGCCGTATCGAAAACCGCTATAACGGTGAAGTAAACCGCTATTTCTTATGTGACCGTGGTCGCTTTGGTTATGGCTATGTCAATCGCGACGATCGTCCAACGCAAGCGCTTGAACGTATCAATGATAAGCATGTCAAAATCAATATCGATTATGCATTAGATGAAACCATCAAACGTATCAAAGATAAAAAAGTCATCGGTATTGGCTCACCACGTGCCAGTTTAGAGACCAACTTTGCGCTAAAAAATCTCGTGGGCTTTGATAACTTTTCAACAGGTTTGAACCATCAGCAGCAAGCACTGGTTAATAAATGCATCGAAGTATTAAGTACCGACGGCATTTATAACCCAAGTATGACGGACATTGAAAGCCATGACGCAGTATTAGTATTGGGTGAAGATATCACTCAAACTTCATCGCGTGTCGCATTGTCAGTACGCCAAGCCGCAAAAAACGAAGGCCTGAAAATGGCAGCGGCATTGCAAACGCAACCTTGGCTTGCAGAACCAGTTAAACGTATTGCTCAAGATGCGCTAAGCCCAGTCTATGTCATTGATGTGACGCAGACCAAGCTAGAAGATATCAGTAAAGTGAGCGTGGTGGCGACACCTGAAGACATCACTAAGCTTGGCTTTAAAGTCGCTGATGAAATTGCTAACTTTGCTGATGATTTAGCAGAGATAGTAGATCCACAAGCGGCTGAACAAGATACTGATGCCAGTACTGAGACTGACGGTATGCAAGCATTAGCGAAGCAAATCGCTTATGACTTGATTCAAGCCGATAAGCCATTGGTCATCTCGGGTAGTAGCTTATCGTCTACCGCATTGATAGAAGCAGCGGCGCAGATTACTCAAGCATTGACGCAAAAACGCGCGGCAATCAAAGCCACTGAACAGCAGCAAGTTGAAGCGCATAACGCCAAAGTAAAAGCTCAAGCGCAGTCTGCTAATGACCAGCCTGAAGAAGATCAAGACTTATCTGCTAAGCCAAACAAACCTGAAACGGGCGTGAATACAGAAGCGCAAGATGATGTAGAACGCGCTCCTGCCGAACCGCTCGAATTAAAAGAAGTGAACAGTAAGTATCAGGCACAAGCAGGTATTTACTTAACGGTTACCGATGCTAATAGCATGGGTGTTTGCATGCTCGGCGGTCAATCAGTAGAAGAGTTGTTAGCGACTGATTTCGATGTGGTTATCGTTGCTGAAAATCAGCTGACTGATGCCATTGATGCCAATAAATTGACGCAGCTATTGACGGATAAAACCGTCATTGCACTGGATCATCAGCTGCTTGATTGGCATAAAGATGTCGATATCGTATTGCCAGCGGCTAGTTTTGCAGAAGCAGACGGCACATTGATATCTGCTGAAGGCCGTGCCCAGCGTTTCTTCCAAGTTTATGATAATGAATATTACCATCCGATGAGTAGTATCAAAGAAGGCTGGCGCTGGTTGCATGCAGTGCATAGCAGCATCGAAGGTCGTGATGTCGATTGGACACAGCTAGATGATGTCATCAATGCATTGATCGCAACCCATCCTAAGCTTGCTGGGATTAAAGGCGCTGCACCTGATGCTGCTTACCGTATGACTGGTCTTAAGATTGCGCGTCAGCCACGCCGCTATTCAGGTCGTACCGCTATGCGTGCCCCGATATCCGTCCATGAGCCGATGCAGCCAAAAGATTTAGACACCGGTTTAACTTTCTCAATGGAAGGCTATAGCGGTAAAGAAACACCAAGCTCGATGATTCCTTTTGCCAACGCGGCAGGCTGGAACTCACCGCAAGCGTGGAACAAATACCAAGACAAAGTCGGCGGTCATCTCAAAAATGGTGATCCAGGCGTACGATTATTTGATCAGCTAGCACGTTTAGAAACACGCCAATATGTTGCGCCAGAAGCAATGTCTGCGACTACAACAGATATGCAGCAAGGCCAAGCGAAACTAGTACCTATCTATAATATCTACGCCAGCTCAATGATGGCCTCTCGTAGTCCAGTCGTCGCTGAGCAATTACCTGTTGCCGCATGGCGTATCGGTATGGATGATGCTAAGGACTGGAATATTGCTGCTGGTGATTACTTGGCGATTGAGATTGATAAGCAACAAATCACCTTGCCAGTACAGATCGTCGGTTACTTAGCAGAAGGTTGTATCGGTTACCCAGTTGGGCAGGTGAGTATCATTCACCCGTCGATGCCAGCATCGGTACGTAAAGTTGATGCACCAGTCACTATGATGGGCAGTATGGCTAACGATATGATGAACAATAATGACATGATTAACGATAACGATACTGCGCAAATGAACGCAGCGCTGATCACCACACAGGAGGTGTAATATGCAAGTTACCCGTATTATCCCTGATGTGCCAAGCTTTTTGACTGGTAGCCTAAGCTTTGATGCTTGGTCTATCTTATTTCTGGTTGGGCAGTCACTGGTTATCTTCTTAGTCGTGGTATTGGTTGCGGCGATGATGATTATCTATGAGCGCCGTATGTTGGCCTTATGGCAAGATCGTTATGGTCCAAACCGTGTGGGTCCATTTGGTTCGTTGCAGCTGGTCGCTGATATGCTCAAAATCTTCTTTAAAGAAGATTGGACACCGAACTTTACCGATAAGTTTATGTTTACATTGGCACCTGCGGTCGCAATGTTTACTGCCTTGGCCTCATTTGCCATCATTCCTATCTCGCCAATGCTTGGCGTGGTTGATTGGGATATCGGTATTCTGTTCTTCTTTGCCATGGCAGGTATTGCTGTCTATGCAGTGATGTTCGGTGGTTGGGCTTCTGCCAACAAGTTCTCGTTATTGGGCGGCCTACGTTCAGCGGCACAAACCATCAGTTACGAAGTCTTTTTAGGCTTGTCTTTGATGGGTGTGGTTGCACTGACAGGCTCATTTAACTTACGTGCTATTGTTGAAGCACAAGCAGACGGTTGGTATATCATCCCGCAGTTTTTTGGCTTTTTAACTTTTGTGGTGGCCGGTGTTGCCGTTACGCATAGACATCCATTTGATCAACCAGAAGCAGAGCAAGAGCTGGCCGAAGGGTATCATGTTGAATATTCTGGCATGAAGTTTGGTATGTTCTTTATCGGAGAATATGTCAACGTTGTCTTGATTTCTGCATTGATGACTTGCTTGTTTTTTGGCGGTTGGCTTGCACCTTTTAATTTAGATATTCCATTTATTCCACCAGCTTTTTGGTTCATGATTAAAACACTGTTTTTTATGACGATGTTTGTTTTGGCTCGTGGCTCACTTATGCGTCCGCGCTATGATCAGGTAATGAATTTTGGTTGGAAAGTCTGTCTGCCAGTAACACTGATTAATCTGTTGGTTACTGCTGCAGTCATTTTGATCTTTTCCCCAACGTTGTAATCATTACTAGCCATCATTGATGAACTAGGGTAAAGCTGATAAGGATAATAATCCCATGTTTACTACCATAAAAAAGACCGTCATTGGTATATTTACCATTGTTCGCAGTATGTGGATGGTCAATAGTCATGCGCTCAGGCCACGCGACACCATTCTTTATCCTGAAGAGCCCGTACCAGTGCCGCCGCGTTTTCGTGGACGTATTGTGCTGACGCGTGACCCTGATGGTGATGAGCGTTGTGTTGCTTGTAACTTATGTGCTGTGGCATGTCCCGTTGGCTGTATCTCATTACAGAAAGCTGAACGTGAAGACGGCCGCTGGTATCCAGAGTTTTTTAGAATCAACTTTTCGCGATGTATTTTTTGCGGATTGTGTGAAGAGGCATGTCCAACGACAGCCATTCAAATGACACCTGACTTTGAGTTGGGTGAATATAAGCGCCAAGATTTGGTCTATGAAAAAGAGCATTTGCTTATTTCAGGACCAGGTAAATATCCCGATTATAACTATTATCGTGTGACGGGTATGGCGGTAGCGGACAAACCAAAAGGGGCGGCGCAAAATGAAGCTGCACCTATTGATCTAAGGAGTTTGCTGCCATGATGAATATTTTGAACCATCCTGAGTTGGCAGGGTTTTATTCGCTCGCAGCAGTGGCAGTATTTGCCAGTTTGCGCGTGGTGACCCAAGCCAATCCGGTGCATGCTATTTTGTCGATGATTGTGTCATTGTTAGCGATTGCTGGCATATTCTTTGTGCTCGGTGCGCCATTTGCAGGGGCACTAGAAATCGTTGTTTACGCTGGTGCCATTATGGTGCTGTTTGTCTTTGTCATTATGATGCTGAACTTGGGCATGAGCAATGATGAGCGTGAAGAACGCTGGCTCGATGCAGGCACTTGGGCGATACCAACGGGATTGACGATTATTATCGCGGTTGTGCTATATGCGATGATTGGTCTCAATCATGACGAAGCAGCAATGATTGGTGTGACGTCAATTTCGGCGAAAGAAGTCGGTACGGTATTATTTACTAAATATGTCATGCTGATAGAAGTGGCGGCATTATTATTACTAGCTGCTCTGGTCGCCGCTTATCATCTGGGCAAAGAGTCTATAGATGACGAAGTTGACAGTAATGCCAGTCAAGCACTCACACCACGTGTGGGTAGTATCAAGCAATATGACAATGAAAGTACTCATATACAACATGATGCTGTAGAAATGGCTCGGCCATATGAATACAAAGATGTTGACCCGCTTGATTATGTCAGTATGAATGTAGGTACGAAGAAAGTCACGCGCAAGGAGTCAGACTAATGGTACTAGCAGCGAGCGTGGCACAAGAGGTCGCGAATGTGCCGTTTGCCCATGAAGTAGCAGGCTTAGTACAGCCAGCTGTTGAGGTGCAACAGGTATTGGGCCTGATACCCATGAGCCATGGATTGATTTTGGCAGGTATTTTATTTGCTATCGGTCTATGCGGTGTCATGGTACGTCGCAATTTTCTCTTTATGCTTATGAGCCTTGAGATCATGATGAACGCGGCAGCACTAGCATTTGTGGTGGCAGGTAGCCGTTGGGTCGATCCAGATGGACAGATTATGTTTATCTTTATTTTGACGTTAGCAGCAGCAGAGGCCGCCATTGGTTTGGCAATATTATTGCGGTTTTATCATCAGCGTGGGCATTTAGATGTCGATAGCGCCAATGAGATGAAAGGATGATGTCATGAGTTTATTACCATTAACCTTTATATTCCCGCTCGTTGGCTTTTTGATTTTAGCCTTTATGCGCGACAAGCTAACAGAGCAGGTGGCAGCGATTGTCGGTGTGGGTAGCATGCTGTTATCAGCACTATGTACGCTATTCGTTAGCTATACTTTTTTAACCAGTAACCCAGCTGGAACGGTCGTAGAGATTCCGCTGTGGACATGGTTCCAAGTGGGTGATTTTGCGCCAAGCTTTGGTCTTAGTTTTGACGGCTTGGCACTAACGATGACGGGCGTTATTACAGGTATTGGCTTTTTAATCCATTTGTTTGCCGCTTGGTATATGAAAGGCGACACTGGATTTGCCCGTTTCTTTAGCTATATGAATTTGTTCGTTGCTAGCATGCTATTACTGGTATTGGCAGATAACTTGTTCTTGCTATATCTCGGTTGGGAAGGCGTCGGTATCTGTTCTTACCTGTTGATTGGTTTTTATTACCATGACAGAGCCAACGGCCGTGCCGCGATGAAAGCCTTTACCGTCACGCGTGTGGGTGATGTGTTCCTAGCGTTTGGTTTGTTTTTGTTATTCCGTGAATTTGGTACGCTTAATATTCAAGATATTATTACGCGCGCCCCAGAAGTATTCGATATCAACAATCCAACGATGATGCTGACTACGATGATGTTGGTTGGTGGCGCGATGGGTAAATCAGCCCAGCTACCACTACATACGTGGCTTGCTGATGCGATGGCAGGTCCAACACCAGTATCGGCATTGATTCACGCCGCGACGATGGTCACAGCGGGTGTTTACTTAATCGCCCGTCTACATCCATTGTTTGAGCTGACGCCTGGGATCTTATTGTATTGGGTCGGTGGTGTCGGTGCATTGACGCTCATCGTTGCAGGTTTCTGTGCACTGGCACAGACGGATATCAAACGTATCCTTGCTTATTCAACGATGAGTCAGATCGGTTATATGTTCCTAGCACTCGGTGTGGGCGCATGGCAAGGCGCTATCTTCCATCTGATGACGCATGCGTTCTTCAAGGCATTGCTGTTCTTATCATCAGGTGCGGTTATCCTTGCAGTACACCATGAGCAAGATATCTTCAAGATGGGCGGTCTACGCAAAAAGATACCATTGGTATTTTGGTGCTATGTCGTCGGTGGTGGTGCACTTGCAGCCATACCTTGGGTCACCGTTGGCTTTTATTCTAAAGAAGCGATTCTTTGGGAGACTTATGCCACAGGTCATCTAGTATTGTTCTATATGGGTGTGTTCGGCGCTTTCTTAACCGCGATTTATACATTCCGTATGATTTGGATTATCTTCTTTGGTGAAGAAAAAACGCCTGCACACAAATTATCAGGTATGTCGTATTGGTTGCCTTTGACGGTATTGCTAGTATTATCTACAGCCGTTGGTGCATGGATTACACCGCCATTAGATGGTGTCTTACCAGAGAGTGTCGGTCACTTATTAGAAGTCGCGGGTCAAGCGCATGCTAAGCATACTGCAGAGTATATCGCGATGGGTGCAATGGGCGCGGGCTTGATATTGGCAGCATTATTATACGTCGTAGATAAAGGTAGAATGCTTACCAGCTTTAAGCGCTCACGTATTGGTGGGGCGCTATATCACTGGTGCTATCATGGCCTAGGTTTTGATGCGCTATACGATGTAATTTTTGTAAAACCCTTTTTGTTCATCGGCCGCTTACTTAAAGCCGACCCTATTGATAAAACGTGGCTCATCCTACCTAAGCTGGCTTCAGCAGGTAATAAGGTGTTGTCTGCGACGCAAACAGGGTCACTTCGAGGTTATGCTGCAAGCTTTGGCTTGGGTATGGCTGTATTGCTGGTGCTGGTAATGATGACGGTGGTATAAGATGATTGAGTTACAACAAACGTGGATGCTACCAGCATTAATCGCAATTCCTTTTATTGCAGGATTGCTATGTTGGTTGGTCGAACGGTTTAATAAACGTCTACCGCGCTGGATTGCCTTAATCGGCATGACGCTGACCTTTGTATTGTCACTAGTATTGTGGCATTACGGTGACTTTAGCGGAATGAGTAAGCAAGTGATTGCTCCGAGCGCAAACGTGCCTTGGGTCGCTGAATTCAGTGTGCCATGGATACCGAGCTTTGGTATCAGCTTTCATTTAGCGTTAGATGGTTTGTCACTGATGATGGTGGCTTTGACAGGACTGCTCGGTATTGCAGCGGTTGCCTGTTCGTGGAATGAGATTCAACGCCGAGTTGGTTTCTTCCATCTGAACTTGTTATGGAGCTTAGGCGGCGTCATTGGTGTTTTCTTAGCTATTGATTTGTTCTTATTCTTCTTCTTTTGGGAGATGATGCTGGTTCCTATCTACTTCTTGATCGCGATTTGGGGTCATGATGTGGTTGGCAAAACCAAAGAGTATGCAGCAACCAAGTTCTTTATTTATACCCAAGCTTCTGGGCTTATCATGCTCATTGGTATCTTGATGTTGGTCATTATTAGCTATGCCCAAAAAGGTGTGGTTAGCTTTAATTATAATGACTTGCTTGGTACGTCGTTGGGTGGTTGGGAATATCCAATCATGCTGTGTTTCTTTATCGGTTTTGCGGTGAAATTGCCAATTATCCCTTTCCATGGTTGGTTGCCAGATGCGCATGCACAAGCACCAACGGCAGGCTCAGTGGATTTGGCGGGTGTACTGATTAAAACTGCGGCATATGGTCTGATTCGTTTTGTGTTGCCATTGTTTCCAGTAGCGTCACAAGAGTTTGCACCGATTGCCATTACTTTAGGTACGATTGGTATCTTCTACGGTGCATGGTTAGCCTTTATGCAGACCGATATGAAGCGTCTGCTGGCTTATACCAGTATCTCGCACATGGGTTTTGTAGTATTGGCAATCTATGCTGGTACATTACTCAGCTTGCAAGGTCTGATGATTCAGATGTTGGCACACGGTCTGAGTTCAGCGGCATTGTTCATTATGGCAGGTCAGTTATATGAGCGCCTGCACACACGTGATTTGACCTTGATGGGCGGTATGTGGGGACAGTTCCGTTACTATGCGCCGATATTGATGTTCTTCTGTGCAGCGTTACTGGGTATCCCAGGTACAGGTAACTTCATTGGCGAGTTCATGATTTTATTTGGCTCATTTGCTCAGTATCCTGTGTTTGTAGTCTTTGCAACATTCAGTTTAGTATTAGCAGGTCTGTACTCGCTGATTCTTATTCATCGCGCGTTATTTGGTAAAAACAACATCGAAGCAGTCGCAATACAAGAAACCAAATCACATGGTTTGCCACCGCGCAAACTCAAAGATTTGGGCAAACGTGAGTTGTCGTTGTTACTTATGCTAGCTGCTGGACTGGTCTGGTTAGGTCTATATCCACAGCCTTTCCTTGATACATCAAGTCACGCGATGCAGTGGATTAACAATGCATATACCTATAGTCAAGTAACACAAGTAGATGCGTCGCACCTGCTTGATGCAATGGAGGCACGTTAAGTCATGAATGATATTACGATGAATGATTTGATGGGATTGTTGCCTTATGCGCCAATCATTACTGTAGTGATTACGGTACTGGTGGTTATGATTGCCATCGCAGTTAAACGCTCCCATATGGTGACGGGTACAGTTACGGTCGTTGGCTTAAACATTGGTTTATTTACTTTGCTTGGTCAAATGACTGGCATCGTGAATAGTGGAACCATGATACCAAGTGCTGAACAGTTATTTGTGATTGATAACTTTGCTCAGTTTAATATGGTGATTATTTTTATCTGTGCATTGGCTTGTTGTACGTTGTCTTATGCGTACTTAGCAAACCTTAAGGATAATAAAGAAGAGCTGTATCTGCTCATGTTGTTATCGACGATTGGTGCTTTGCTGATGGTCAGTGCTCAGCATTTAGCGTCATTCTTTATGAGCTTAGAAATGCTGTCTATACCACTGTACGGTATGCTGTCATACACCTATATGCGCAAAAACTCGCTAGAGTCTGGTCTCAAGTACCTAGTGCTATCTGCAACGGCCTCGGCCACTTTATTGATGGGTATGGCGTTTATTTATGCAGAAGTAGGGTCACTGGCCTTTAAGCCTATTAGTGTGGAATTGAGTAATCTTTTTGAATCGCCACTGTTGATATTGGGCGCGGCGATGATGATGTTTGGTATTGCATTTAAATTGTCTGCTGCACCTTTTCATATGTGGACGCCAGATGTGTACGAGGGTGCACCAGCGCCTATTGCGACCTTCTTGGCATCCGTATCAAAAGTTGCGATGATGGCGCTTGCGGTTCGCTTCTTAATTGATACCGCTTTGCTAGCACTGCCCTCTGTGCAAATGCTATTGATGGTAATGGCGACCTTGTCGATCTTGGTCGGTAACTTGTTAGCCGTACGTCAGACCAGTCTGAAACGCCTACTGGGTTATTCTTCTATTTCCCATATGGGTTATGTGATGATCGTGATTGTCAGTATTGGTACGGCAGCGGATAGCATCTCTAGTATGTATATGGCTGTTTATGCGTTGACCTCTATCGGTGCCTTTGGCGTAGTGACTCTCATGTCGAGTCCTTATCGTCTATCTGGTGAAGCTGATGAGTTGACTCATTATCAAGGGCTGTTCTGGCGTCGTCCAGTGCTGACTGCTGTCATGACTATCATGATGTTGTCATTGGCGGGTATTCCATTGACGGCAGGCTTTATCACTAAGCTATTTGCCATATTGGCTGCGGTACAAGGAACCAACTGGTTCTTGGCAGCAATGATTATTTTAGGCAGCTCGATTGGTCTATTCTATTATTTGCGCGTGATGCTTACGCTGTTCAAACGTCCTAAACAGTTTATTGAGTTTGACGTCTCTGGACAATGGGCGATGCGTACTGGCGGTATCATGATTATTGCGGTGACAGCGATGATTATCTTCTTCGGTATCTTGCCAAGTAATATGATTGAATGGTCAAGTTTGGCACGTATCTGGTAGTCTTGAGAGAGGTGAGATAAGTCGCTGCATGTGGCTTATCTGCTGTTACGGTTAGAAAACCAAGATGCGCCAGCTTTGTGATAAGCTTGGCGCATCTTTTATTTTGTATCGTTTAAAGTTTTTATAAAAATAACTATAGTCAAAGAAGTCTAAAACAGCTACAAGACAGCCGACTGCAGATAGTACAAGTCGTACATCTAAGGAGGGTAACGCCGTAGCTATTTAGTGGTTCTCTGACTATAACAATAAAAAGCGAGTGGCCATTTCTTATGAGTGACAATATTCAAACGGTAACCGTGCTTAGCAAAACCACGTGGACGCCCAACCTATTTAGTTTTACGGTCAGCCGTCCTGACAGCTTTAAGTTTACTGCCGGTCAGTTCGTGCGCTTGGGTGTCAATCCCAGTCGATTGAAGTACTATACAGAGCAGAGTGGTATGTCTGATGCTGAGATATCTGATGAGGCATTGAATGAGGATGTCTTTCGCGCTTATTCGATTATCTCTTCACCATTCGACGAAGTATTAGAGTTTTTCTCTATCGTCATCCCTGAAGGGGGATTTACCTCACAGTTGCAACATCTACAAGTAGGGGATGAGTTACTTCTTAATACCTTGCCATTTGGATTTTTGACATTGGCGCGTTATCAAAAGCCACTGCCCAAGGATCTATGGTTGCTCGCAACAGGTACGGGTCTGGCACCATTTTTATCCATGCTACAAGATTTGAAGACATGGGAAGATTATGAGCACATTGTATTGGCTTATAGCGCGCGCTCGATAGAAGAGCTCGCTTATGTTGAAAAGATTGAAAGCTTACAAGAAGATTTTGGTTCGTTGGTTGAGAATCCGGCAAAATTAATGTTTATCCCTATCGTGACTCGTGAGCCTGTCGACGGTGCGTTGTCAGAACGTCTGCCCAAGCTACTGCTAGATGGCACGTTGCAAGCACGTGCAGGCATCGATTTAGATATCGATACTACCCATGTCATGCTATGTGGCAACCCAGATATGGTGGATGACACCAAAGAAGCATTAAAGTCGCTAGGACTGGTGATGAATCGCCGAGGCGAGGGCAATATCGCTGTAGAAAACTATTGGTAGCCATATAACTGGTTTGAGTATTCTATAGATTTGCTGTGACAAAATAAAAACGCTGACCTTCAAAGACTATTGTTTTTGAAGGTCAGCGTTTTTTATACGGTGAAATAGTTAAACTTGGCTTGGTTCAGTCGCATCATCTACGGGATTGACAGGACCTTGCATCAACTCAGGTTCATCATCGTCACTAATGATATCTTCGTTGCTACTTGCGGCTAGTAAGTCACGATAATTAATCTGAGTCTTTAAAATCATTTGCTCTTCTTCAAGCTCGCCATAGTTTACTTGTACCTTATGCAAGGTACTCATGATTTTTTTATTCTTTTTTAGCCAGCGATTGATATCAATGTAGATGATTTCATCTTTTGCACGGGCAATATTGATATAAGAGAGCAGAAATCCTAACGGATCTTTTTTAAGAATACTGTGATAGAACCAGACGAACAGTTTGACACCTTGGCGTTTAAGAAAAGACTCGCAGCGTAAGTTGAGTACGTCAGTATATGTCTGCTGACCAAATACAAAACGTTGGACATTACGATCGAGCTGAACATGAATCAAGCCAAAGTTACTCGCGATTTCCACATAAATGCCTGCCACGTTAATCGTACAGTACAAACGAAACCAGTCATCATGCATCTCAACACGCAACTCTAGGATTGCCTTTACGTTGTCAGTGACGAACTTCTGTAGCGAGTCATTGACGTACTCTTGTGTCACTGGCAGCGCAAGTTCATCTTCAAATTTATCCGTTGTTCTATCATATATCTGTCTGATAGATTGGGTAAGGCGCTCCCAACCACCGCTAAACGACTCGTCGAATCGATAGCCTAAATTGTCAAAGAATTCGTCAAAATTGTCTGAAGTATCCATGTTATCAAAATCACTCAAACTTCTTATCCTTATCATTATAGGGGTGCATCATTGTATAGCGCGCGCTCAGAATCGCTAATCAAAAAAATGGTCGATGGGCTTTTATTGATAATACGATGCTTATTAAACAGTATATATCAAATATGATGGCTTCAAAATGCACACATGTACTTTGTAGTCATTCATTCGGTCGATATTGAATATCAGAATATAGCATTGGTAACGATTATTTTTTAGAAAATATAAACCATGGGTAATAAAAAAGCCTATTGTATTTGTCTGTATTCATTATATAGACGTTAATATCTAAGCTTCTTACAACCCAGTCGTTAACGCTCTTTGATTTGGCTTATGGGTTTTGCATTAAGTTTAACGGTGCGTTTTTTAATCATTTTACTGAAGGTTTTAAATATTGCGTGAGTGGGTTAGCTTGCTAACTCAGAGGTTCTCGTAGTGACATGATTCTATGTCATGGTATGATAGCGCCAGAATAAATCATACATATCATTACAATGCTTATTATTTGTTGTCTTTTACTTATAAGCTCGTACCCATAAGCTGAGATTGACTGTGGCCTATATTAAAGATTCACAAAGCTATCATTTTTCTGCACAAGTACCTAAGCGAGATATTAGTTTACCTGTGGCTATTGTTATCGCAGTTGGTGTACATGCGCTTATTATTTTTGGCATTAGTTTTTCTATGGGCAAAGACCCTGCTGCGATGATGCAAGATGTCGCAAAATCGCTCACCGATAATATGAAGCCGAATGAGGATGCTCAATTTATTGCTAATGCCTCCCAAGAAGGCGGCGGCACAGTACAAGAGCAATTGAGACAAGAAACCGATCAGATTAGCCCATTGTCCGCTGAGAAAATGAGTGAAACACAAGATGTGATCAGCTTGCAACGGCAAGTTCGACAGCAGCAGTATCAAGAGAGCTATTTGCGTACTACATTGAGCTGGCGCCAAGCCAATGTAGAGTCTGACAATGATAGCAAAGAAGCACAAGATGATGTGATCGCTCAAGAAGAGCGGATACGTAAGCAAATAGCGACGTTAGAAGCACAGTTGTCTCAGCGCCAGCAGCTCTATGCCACCAAGTCTAAAGTAGTGACAGTAGACAGTAATTCGACGACGCGCGGCGCTGCGGCAGACTATATCGATACTTTCCGTGAGCATGTCGAACGTATTGGTAATTTACATTATCCGATACAAGCCCGCGCGCAAGGTATCACTGGTGAAGTACGTCTCATGGTCATCATTAGTAAGGATGGTAATATCAAAGCCATTCGCTTGCTTGAAAGTTCAAATTCAACGATACTAGATGAAGCGGCTAAGCAGTCAGTCAGGCAAGCTGCTCCTTTTGGTGGATTTACCAAAGAGATGAGTGATATCGTCGAGTTGCGTTTGATCCGTACTTATCAATACAGCGATAAAGTTGCTGTCACTTATTAAGATGGTTTGAACGTAATTAATGGTAAAAAATAGCGTGACGATTCATTTTTTATACTTGTTTTGACAAGATAGACCCTCAAACCCTCAAACACAATCATAAGGTAAATGATAATTATGGAATTTTTAGGTTTTACTATAGATATTGCCACGTTAACCACTAGTGCATTAAGCTTGGTCACCAAAGTGGTACTAGCAATCTTAATATTTGTCGTGGGTCGTTGGCTTGCCAAAAAAGCGGTCGCAATTGCAGAAAAAGTCATGCTACGTAGCCGCTTAGATGATACTGTTGCTAGCTTTTTAGGTCGTTTGATCTATGGTGTGCTATTGGTTGTCGTTGTATTAGCAGCGCTTGGCAAGGTTGGTGTGCAGACAACCTCGGTCGTTGCCATATTAGGTGGTGCTGCTGTTGCAATTGGTTTATCACTAAAAGATCAGCTATCTAACTTTGCCGCTGGCATCATGATTGTGACTTTCCGCCCGTTTGTACGTGGTGATTATGTGGAGATTAGCAGCTATAGTGGTACGGTAACAGAGATTACCTTGGTAAATACTCATTTGATGACGATAAACAATCACGATGTCATCATTCCTAATGGTGATATTACGACCTCAGCAGTTATTAATTATACGGCATTGCCTAGTCGCCGTGTCGATATCACTGTCGGTATTGGTTATGATGCAGATATCAAAATGGCTAAAGAGGTAATGTTCAGCTTAGCAAAAAATAACCCACTGGCATTTACTGATCCTGCACCTGTCGTAAGTGTGACCAATTTGGGTGACAATTCGGTTGATTTGACTTTAAATGTTTGGACCACCAATGACGATTGGTGGACGATGCAATGTGATTTGCTAGAGCAGTTTAAATATGCACTTGATGATGAGAAGATTGAAATTCCATTCCCGCAGCGTAGTGTCCATGTCAAAGGATTGGATCAGATGATTAATCAAATGAATCAATCACAGAAGTTACCAATGACAAAAGACTAGTTGCTGAATTAAGTATAAGGATTTGGGAGGTTTAGACCTGCTAAAATCTCAATTTCAAAAAATTCCATCTCATCTTGCTCGGCCTGTCCGAGCTCATGATCAAATCCCAGTAAGTGCAGCACACCATGTATTAACAAGTGGCTAATGTGCTGTGCAACTGTTTTCTCTTGTTCTGCGGCTTCGCGCACGATCACATCATGACAAATAATCAGCTCACCAAGCGCTAGGGTCGGCATCAGCCCGATGATAGCGGCTGGCAAGTCACTAGGATAAGACAGAATATTGGTCGCATAATCCTTGCCTCGTGCTTCTAGATTCAACTCACGACCTTCAGTCGCATCAGTAATGTATATATCGAGTGATTTGGCTTTTTTTTGCCATAACTCAACATCAATGTCTGCAAAATAAGGCAGCACCAAACCACTATTGATGCGCCCATCTATATAATCTAAAGTCGCCATCATTACAGGTAGTAGCGTGTCACGATGATAAAAAGCATCAAGAAGCTCATCATTGATGCTATCTGTGGCACTGATATCTAGCGCTGCTAAGTTTGCATTATTATCTTCTATTTTAGATGCCTCATTAAGATTAAAGCTGTCTGTTTCGTTAAGTTGGCTCACGTTGTTCTCTCCTTACTTTATTATCATGTCATTCATTTAATTTGTTCGAACTGATCAAGGCTAACCTACGAACGCTAACCATCAGTCTAGCAGCAAAAAACCGGACTACTAATCAGTAATCCGGTTTTGCGTTTCTATATTTGCGTTTCTAAGGTGGCAAATATCAAACCTACCATCTTATAGCTTGGCTGCGGCATTAGCGATGGCTTGTCTACGCTCTTGCTCTTTGATGCGCTCAAACTTACGCTTTTCTTCTAATATGATTTGTTCTTCATCAAACACATCATAGGCTTCGACGATTTTTTGCACCAGTTGATGACGTACCACGTCTTTTGAGTCAAACTTAGTGATATGAATCTCTTCAATACCGCTTAAGATTTCCATCGCTTGTGCCAAGCCAGACTTATGACCACGGGGTAAATCCACTTGGGTCACGTCACCAGTGATCACGGCTCGCGAGCCAAAACCCAGACGGGTCAAAAACATTTTCATCTGTTCAGGCGTGGTGTTTTGCGCTTCATCCAAGATAACAAACGAGTTGTTTAATGTACGACCGCGCATATAGGCAAGGGGAGCGATTTCAATGACTTGTTTTTCGATCAGTTTGCCAACTTTTTCAACACCGATCATCTCATATAACGCATCGTACAATGGACGTAAGTAAGGATCGATTTTTTGCGTTAAATCACCAGGCAAGAATCCCAGTTTTTCACCAGCTTCTACGGCCGGACGCACGAGTAAAATCCGCTCAATCTCATTACGCTCGAGCATATCGACGGCGCAAGCAACAGCTAGGTAAGTCTTACCCGTACCAGCAGGGCCAATACCGAACGAGACGTCAGAGTTCAGCACACTTTGGACATAGGTTTGCTGGTTGCCACCGCGAGGAATGATACGACCTTTACGGGTGCGCAAGCTAACTGGCGTAAATTCACTAACGACATCGAAGTCTTCTTCTTCGGCAGCATCTTCTGCCTGTTGTGCATCGGCTGCCATGTCTTCGTCACGAGAGATGCTCGATTGGATGATGAGATGCAACTCTTCTGCACTGATGTCTTTTTTGTTTTGAGCTTCATCTACCATCTTGTAAATAATACGTTCACCACGCTCAACACCGGTCACATCACCGCTCAGGCAAAAGTCACCTTGACGCTGCATGATCTTGATATCGAGGCGTTTTTGAATATATTTCATGTGATTATTATATTCACCTAGCACGATTTTAAGCTGTGCTGGCGTCAATGATTCAAACTTTATACGGCGGCTCATAGAATCAGTCAAGCGATTATCCTTTTATAGTGTGCCCAAAGTGATGTTGTTTTATTAAGCTTTGGACTTAAGAGATAAAATAGTCGTTCGTTATTGTCTTGGCTTTAAATGGTAGAGATAGAAATGACGGTAGCAATGCTGTTGATTTTGTTGTTTGTTTTAAGAGTGATGATAAGTAACGGTCTTGCCTTTATTATGGTAGATAGTTTTTAAATTTCAAGCCATACATCCTATACATGACGTTGTTTTTGTATGGTGATTGCAACGGTCATGTTTTATTGAATGCTTTTATGAAGTTAATAGCTTTTACGTGTCAATCTGATATTAAATTAGTCTTCAGTCGTACAAGATATCACGAATTTTTAGTACACGCTTTGTCTACTGTTAAGGGCACGGAGCGATAGATAATTTGTGGTAATCTATGAGTGATATCATAGCGCTTATAATTAAATTTAAAACACGAATAAAATGAGCAGGATTATAAAATTTAAGTGGCTGCTAGCGGCAATTAATAGCCCATTCATCAATTATAGAAAGCACTTCCCATACAATAAAGTAGGAATAATAATGACACAAAATGATGATGTAACTTTATCGAATGTTAAAGGCAACGTTGAAAATGTGGTTGAAACCACAGCTGATAATAGTAAGGCAATCACGGCGCAGCAAGTACTTATCGCAGGTGGCGGGCATGTCGGTTTATCCTTTGCACTGCTGCTAGCGAATCATGGCATTGCGAGCACGTTATTAGAAAAAAACAGCTATCCGACCATCAGTCCAAATGATGACAACAATCGCAGCCATTATTTGGACAGTCGCAATACCGCATTATCACGCCGCACTGTACAGATTTACCAAGAGATTAGCCTGTGGGATGAGTTACAAAGCCATGCCTGCCGTATCGATGCAGTACAGGTTAGCGAACAAGGCAGCTTTGGCCGTGCGCAGCTCAATAAAGCAGAAGAAAAAGTAGAGTCATTTGGTCAAGTAATAGAAAATGCATGGCTTGGCCGCAAGCTTTTATTGGCCGCGCAACAGGAGCCGTTGATTACCTTGATTGATAATGCCAATGTCAGCGCAGTGACACAAAAAGCGGATGGTATCACGCTGAGCTTTAGCTATTACGGTGAAGAAGAACAAGCGCAGAAATTACAGGGCAGTGTCTTGGTCGCTTGTGATGGACGTGATTCTACCGTGCGTCAGCTATTGGATATCGGCACGACCACTTATGACTATCAGCAAACGGCTATCGTCGGTGTGGTAGAAACTGACAAAGCGCATGAGCATATGGCGATTGAGCGCTTTAGCCCAGCGGGTCCACTTGCCGTACTACCACTGACAGATCCAAGTGGTGACGGCAATGATGAGTACCAGAGTGGCTACAGACGTTCAGTTGTTTGGGTATGTCCAAAGGGCGAAGAGAAACGCTATTTAGAAGATGACGCACATTTTTTACAGACACTGCAGCAAGCCTTTGGTCAACGTGCTGGCACGTTTATCGCTGCTGGTCGCCGCGGCGCTTATCCATTGACACGTGTGCTAGCAGACAAGCAAGTAGACGGTCGTTGCGTGGTCATGGGCAATGCTGCTCACACACTGCATCCCGTAGCAGGGCAAGGCTTTAATCTGTGTATGCGTGACGCGCATGTATTGGCGCAGATGATGAATGCGCAAGTGCTCAAAGGCGCAGATATTGGTGATCCAACGCTACTCAAACGCTATGAAAAAGCACGTCTAAGCGATCAAAAACGTGTCATTCGTTTTTGCGATGCTGTGGTACATGGCTTTACCTATCCTAATCCAGTCATAAAGCTGGCAAGAAATGTGGCTCTAATTGCCTTTGATAAATTGCCAAACATTAAGCCACTAGTTGCGACCTATGCGATGGGCTTAAAATCGTAGTGCTATAGCTAATCCTCTTTAAAAGAGTGACAGCGTTAACCTCGCTTGAAGTATTCAATATACATCTACACTTGGTTGCCTTGTCTCTCTTTTAAACTGAATCAACTATATATAAGTAAGATTGATAACAAGCATTCTAATATTGACCAGTATTGAGAGACACCTTATGAAAAACAACCATACGCTGATTATCGGTAGCGGTATCGTTGGTGCAACGCTTGCGTTAAAACTGGCACAAGCAAAAATGCCTGTGACATTGATTGATGCTCGTCCGGCTCGTGATGCCTCAGCTTGGCAAAGCGTGCTGAGTAAGCGTGATGCTCGGGTCTATGCGCTGAGTTTGGCCAGTATTAACTTACTCAAAGACGTCGGCGCGTGGCAAAAGATTGCGAGCTCTGAGCGTAAGGCTGATTACTCACAAATGCAAGTATGGCAACTGAATGGTAAGGGCGAGCTGCTATTTGGTGAGAGTAGCGATAATTTTGGTGATAGTAGTGATGATCCTTCTAATTCTGTTATGCCGCAAATGCTCGGTAGCATGGTCGAACCAGCCGTTATTGAACATGCGCTATCGCAACGTCTGTGTGAAGATGATGTCAGTGATTATCTGACCATTATCGCGGGACAAAAAGTCACAAACATGGATTGGCTGGGTGCAGCGTCAGGATACCGTGTCACCGTTGATAATGGTACGGTGATTGACGCTCAATTATTAGTGGGCGCGGATGGTCGGGGTTCATTTGTACGTAAACAGGCAGCGATTGGTCTAGATACACTCGATTATAATCAAACCGCGATTTGCTGTGCGATTCATACTGAAAAACCGCATCAAGCAACCGCGCGTCAGGCGATGTTGCCCACGGGTACACTGGCGTTATTACCATTAGCAGATATCACTGATGAAGACAAAGCTGATCCGCAACATTGGCAGTCGATCGTATGGACGTTGCCGCGCAATCAAGCATTGGCATTGATAGAGAAAGATGGACGCGTTATCGCTGATAAACTGGCTGCTGCCTGTCATTATGAGTTGGGCGCTATCAGTCAGATTGAATCAGTCGCTAGCTTTCCGCTCACCGCGCAACAGGCGAAAAGCTACGTGGCTGATAACTTGGTATTAATCGGTGATGCGGCACATGGTGTGCATCCGCTGGCAGGTCAAGGGCTGAATCTGGGCATGCTTGATGTGCAAGTGTTGAGCGAGCAACTAGCACACGACTTTACTCGTAGTGGCGGTACGATTTGGGGCAGTAATCAAACGTTGCGTAGTTACGAGCGTCTGCGTCGTCCGCATAATAGCCTGATGATGCACAGCTTTTCTGCCCTTAACTGGCTATTCTCAGGGTCGCTGGCGCAATTACGTCCCGTACAGCAGATACGTAGCGAAGGTATGTACCGTGTTGGCAAGATGAAGCCGCTCATGCGTTTGTTTGCTAAGCAGGCGAGTGGGGTTTAAGAACAGCAGTTTAAATTAAATAATAAGAATATTTCGATGAAGCATATTTTAATTGATTATGAGAACATTCAGCCCAAAAGTTTCGATGATGTGGAGGTCGATGAGTGTCACGTATGGCTGTTTTTGGGTATTAATCAGCAAAAGAGTCTACCACTTGAACTGGTTGAAACATTGCTTAGGTTTGATAATAAAAATGTACATATTATTAAGATGCAACATGCAGGAAAGAATGCACTAGATTTTCACTTATCTTTTTATCTTGGCAAGATCTCTGAAATTGATCCTAAGGCTGATGTCTGTATTTTAGCAAGAGATAGTGGCTATGATATCTTAGTTGAGCATCTCAATAGTACCTATGATGGTATGAGTATTAAGCGATTAGTAAATGCTAATCAGTTAACTGTGAATTATAAGTCGCATGAAAGTACTGTGTCAGATATAGAGGAAGTTTCACTTATCGTTGAAGATAATCAAGAAGTTATGTTCCATAACATCGATAACGTAGTAACTGAAAACAAAGATGCTTCAGATCGGCCGATCGGAAACGATGTGCCTAAGGTGATTATATATGACTGTTATATCTTAGTTTTTGATAGCATTGTCAATCGTAAAATCTTTTTACCAAGCTATAAATCTAACTTATTACATTTGATGAAGAAGTATGTTCCAGTGGAAATGTTAGAGAACTTTAATAATCTTGAGCAAGATTATATTTTTGAACAGGTTTTTGATAAGTTTGTTAAATTAGGTCTTATTAGCCACGATCAAAACGAAGAAAAACTAAGTTATAAAGTAGATAGCCAAGGAATATTGGATTTAGTAAAGGATCAAGTTTTATTAAATAAGGCTAAAAAAATTGATGGACTAAATAATGTTATTAGGCAGAAACTTGCAACTTATCGCCAAGTAAATGATGAAAAAAAAGTTAGCCTAGTCGTGAAGTGGTTAGAAAAGCAAGCTTATATTAAGCAGGATAATCAAGTTGTCCATTATTCGCCTTTTAACGATATACCGAAAAATACAAGCAAACTTTCAAACGATAATAATGAGAAAATCAAAGCTTCTGATACGATATATCAAGGTGTAATAACATTAATAAAAAGTCGACCGCCAACATCTAGACCGTCCAAAAAATCAAGCTTAGTGAATTATCTTAAAAGCCATTTACGTAACGAGAATCCTAAAGTAATCGATAAACTTATTAAACAGATGGTTAAAAATAAAGTTATCGTCATATCAGATACAAACAAGCTTAGCTACAAAATATAAAAGCTTAAAAAAGGTAAAATTCATGCTCATCCCTAAATACTGGGCGCAATATAAGCAGCGCTTTGAATTGTCAGAAACAGCTGATAACGCATCCGATGACTTTAATTCTAAGCAAGCAACTATTAAGCGCTATGGTTGGTCAGATGTCAGTCAAGTAGAAGCCTTGGCTCATGCTAAGGCTCGAGTGAAAGATGCTCATCAACGCTGGCTAGATGGCAAGGATATTGTCAGACGTGAGCGTAGGGAAGAGTATAACGAAAGTAATGGCATTCCCATTCGTGAGCAGATTATTTCTGAACAGAATTTTTCAGAGAATGGCTTAACTAAAACTGGTTTAGAGAGTAAGGCATCTGATACGCAGCTTGTAGTCACGCGTAACAGTTATGGTGCCCAAGTGGCTAACATCGATAACATCGCGATCGTTGATGTCGATAATAAAGATCTATTAGGCCATCTATATCCCGAACATTACAGTCCTAATGGCTTTATGCCTGCTATACCCACTTATCAAACTAAGTCATCAAACAAATTACCAGTTTGGGGGTTTATTATCCTCTTTATACTTATCGCCAGTGTTATCGCTTGGCTCGGACTATCATGGTTATGGCTGTTAATGGTTATGATTGGCGTGACCGTCTATTTGTGGCAACAAGCCAGCCAAAGAGATAAAGCATATATGCAAAAATATACTGCTGAAATGAATTCGTTACAGCCTTTTATAGCTACTTTGATTCAACAGCGCGTTGCCAATCATCCCAATGAGACCTTTCGTTTGTATAAGACGCCTGCAGGCTTTCGTATTATTGCTACCCACGATACTATCTCGCCAAATGATGCGTTAGTCGCGGACTGGTTTGAGTATTTCCATGCCGATACCAATTACGTGCGTCTCTGTCAGGCGCAGCAGTGTTTTCGAGCGCGACTCACGGCCAAACCGTGGCGCATGAATGAGGTTGAGGATAAAAAACTGACTAAAGAGATCCCTTCCAAAAACTTTTGGTTTGATGTCGAGAGCATGAACGTAGATAGTAGTATTGAGCAACGTCAAAAAGAGTTAAAGGCTCGTCGGAAAGAGTGGATTACCAATTACGATACGTATGCTAAAAACTATCGAGCCTGTCGCTATATGGAGAGTTTTTCTGGTAAAAAAGGTATTGATAGAAATACAGCCTCTACGCAAGCCATTGATGCTTTTATCAAGTGGCATGACGATACCTGTCAGGCGGAAAAAGAGCTGGAGATGGCTTAGGGCGTGTTCAACGCGCCCTAATCATTAATCATAATGAAAGGACTTATACTATATGTGAGTCAAAAATTAACGTTACCCCAACGACGAGAACAACACCATCAATACGGGTGAGACAATATTAATAATAAAGCCAAAGCTAATGGCCAATGGCACGACCTTTAGACCGCCTGATTGTTGAATGATTGGCAAGGTAAAATCTAAGCTGGTCGCACCGCCAAGTCCTACCGCTGCAGAAGGAGATTTGCGCATAAAAACGGGTATAAATAATAGCGCAAAGAACTCACGCACCAAGTCATTGAATAAGGCGACACTGCCCCAAACCGCGCCATAAGCGTCTGTCATCACAATCGCTGATAGTGAATACCAACCAAACCCTGACGATAGCGCCAAGCCTTTGGTCCACGAGACATCGGTGAATATTAGCGCAAAAACTAGTCCACCAACTAATACTGCCAGCGTAAAGACAACACTCATTTGTACGCCGCGTTTATTCAGCATTACTTCTTTGAGCGTGATGCCTGAACCCTTTAGACCAATACCAACCAGCAAAATCAAAATCATTAGTAGGACGGTCATGGTGTTCTCTGGCGGCATATAATTGGCAGGTAAGAAGTAGCCAATCACCATCCCAATCACCACACAAACAACCTGCGCGAGACTGCCGCGAATACTGACACGATGCTCTTTAGATTTGACGCTTGGTTTTTTGGCATGCCAAGGGTGCAGATGATCGAATGCCATGAGTGAAAACAAGCCCATACCAATCGTTAACACCGATAGGACAGTGACGTATAGAGCAATTTCGCCCAACTGGTTACCCAGCCCTTCTACTTGTGATAGCTCAATCCCAATAAGTGCTAAGATGATGTAGACCAAATAGGATAGGCCTTTATCCGCAAGCTTGGTCATGGTCGGATTAGAAGGAATAGCAAAGCCAACAAACATTGGCATTAATACTAGAACAAGGGTAATCATGCTTTGCATAACGGCAGACTCATAAATTGTAACAAGGCGTTTTTTAGAAGCTGAAGATTGTATCATATCGATATATAAATACTTGCATTGGCAAACCATATTCTTTATAAAGCCCAATTCTTATGGATTATAATGAGGTTTATAGCAATGTTTAAGCATTTATTTAATAAACTTTTGTTTTTAAATTAAGACACCGAAAATACGTGGTTGGCATTATGTCGCTATATCAGCTCAAGCCTAAATTTCAAGATCAACTGCGACCGCTGAGTAATGCGTTGGTCGCACAAAACATCACTGCCAATCAAGTCACTGTATCCGCAGTATTATTGAGTGTGGGTACAGCGTATGTGATTGCTAAGCCTGCGACTGAGCAGCAAGCCTTATGGCTTCTATTGCCTTCATCACTGTTTGTACGTATGGCACTCAATGCCATCGACGGCATGATGGCGCGTGGGCATGGTCAGGCCTCTAGATTGGGTGCAGTACTAAATGAGGCGGGCGACATTATCGCTGATACGGCGCTCATTGCCAGTTTGGCTCCTCATATTGCTAAGCATGATTTACAAATGAATTCTGAACGACAAACTGGCACGAGTAAGTCGCCAACCACTCAGCGGCATATCAGTAGTATTGTAGCGTTAAGTATGAGTACCGAACTGCTCGGTATCGCCAGCAATACGATGCTAGGGGCTAGGGCAAACCAAGGGCCGCTAGGGAAAAGTGATCGCGCTTTGGTGCTAGGCGTGCTTGGGGCTTTTATGGGTAGCAAGGTACCGTTATCGCGCGCTCATCTCAGCATTATGCCGCTATTCATATTGACCGAAGCACTCTTATTAAAAACGTGCTTAAATCGCTTACGCTATATGACCAATTTATACTTGATGCATCAGCCACCAGCACTTCGAGCAGTAACGTGTGAGTCAACAAACAACTGGCTATCTCTTAATACTGTTTTACCAAATAATTATATTGATAACGCTCGCCCATTGGAGTTTAAAGAAATGCCAACCACCACTGTTAATAGTCAAAAATCAGAAAAACAGGCTAGCGTTAGTTTTGAGAAGTCTTCAGCTGCAATCATTAATGGTGAAAGTTGCTACAACGCTTATGACGGCACGGCTATTTATTATCGCTACTGGCTCACGATACCTTTAGAGGATGTGAAAAAAGCCAATCAGCCTCTACGTCAAGTTATTCTCTTGCATCGAGGTCATGAGCATTCGGGTCGATTAGCAGAGCTAGGACAGCAGTTTGCAAAAGCTGGTTATCAAGTCTTTGCTTGGGATGCACGTGGCAATGGTCGCTCAGGCGGTATCAAAGACCATGCTGAGAGCGTTACCGAGCTTGAACGTGATTTAGATGGCTTTGTGCAATTGGTTATTGGGCAGACAGGCATTGCTATCGAAGATACCTTAATTGTCGCCAGTAGTATCGGTGCGGTGCTGGCAGCAGCATGGGTGCATGATTATGCGCCCAATATTCGCGGCATGATACTCGGCACGCCTGCCTTGAGTATTCGCTTGTATTTGCCTTTTGCGATACCGTCATTGAAAGTAGCACGTACGCTGGGTCTGATGTCGCGTGTCAGCAGTTATGTCAAAGCGCAAGTATTGACGCATGATAAAGACGCGCAGCAAGCCTACAATGCTGATCCGCTCATCTCGAACAGTATTTCAACTGACTTACTGATTGATACGCATGCCACTGGTCAGCGTTTGCTGGATGATGCCGGTGCCATTACTGTTCCGACGTTTGTATTGTGTGCGGGTAAAGATTATGTGGTGGATAAACAGTCTGAACGTGCGTTTTATGAAGCGATAAATACACCGACCAAACGCTGGCAACTGTATCCAGACAGCTATCATGCAATCTTTCATGAGACCAATAAAGCAGACGTTTTTGCTGACTGTATTGATTTCGCTGAGCAAGTATTTAGCACACACGTCCAAGCACCTGATTTGAGTGCGGCACATTTAAACAGCGCCAGTAAAGATAAGGTCGATCGTTTAGCGATTAAGCCATTTAATCCAAGTTTTGCGATTATGCGTTTTGCGATGCAAAAGTTCGGTCATGTTAGCGATGCGATTGCGACAGGGCTTGAGCATGGGTTTGATTCTGGCCACTCGCTTGACCACGTTTATTACAATCAGCCGAGCGGTCAGAATAAATTTGGTCAAGCAATCGATAAATTTTATTTAAGTAATATCGGCTGGCAAGGCATTCGTATACGCCGCGCTCATATATTGGAGCTGGCACGTATAGCACTTGCAGATATTGAAGATAAAAACCAAAGTAAGGCTAAGCCATACCAACTAAAACTATTAGATATCGCTAGTGGTCATGGTTTTTATGCCTTTGATCTGCTAACTGAGTTTACAGAGTTGCATGCGGAGTTACGAGATTATGAGATGCATAATATTCAAGCATTACAAGCCAAGGCGGAGCAGTTAGCAATTTCTGATCGAGTTGTTGCGTGTCAAAAAGATGCTTTTGATGCAGCAAGTTATAAAGGTATAAAATCGGTAAGTGCAAGTGTTAAAGGCGAAGCATTGAACACGTCAGGTTTCGATATTGCCATCAGCTCAGGCGTGTTTGAGCTGTTTTCTGATAACGCGCTACCAGTAACAGCCTTAGATGGCATTTATGACAGTTTAAAAGCGGACGGTTATTTAATTTATACCAATCAGCCGTGGCACCCTGAGCAAGAGTTTATCAGTAAAACGTTGAACAACCACCGTGGTAGCAGCTGGGTGATGCGTTGTCGATCACAAGCGGAGATGGATCAATTGGTTGAGCGTGCTGGCTTCAAGAAAGTCGCCATGCGTATCGACCGCTTTGGTATCTTTACCGTATCATTGGCGATCAAAACGGCATCAATCGATGATAAATAACAAATGACTAATAACCGTACCAAGCCTTATGAGCGTGTCCAACTTTTTTCCGGAGGTGGCTCACGTTTTGGCTATTACTTAGGCAGCTATGCGGCGTTGGTCGAGTATGACCTAAAACCAGATGTTATCGTTGGTACTTGCGGCGGGAGCTTATCCGCTTATCTGGTCAACCTAGCTCCTGACACTAAAGACTTGCAAGCGCTGATGTGCAGCCGCGAATTGTATCGTACCATTGCTGCAATCAGACATGTCTCGCCAGATGAAGCCAATAGGCGTGTAAAAATGCGTTATATGGCTCATACACTCAAACGTTGGCATCTGTCACGGCGTACGTCTAATGGACAAAAGCAACGACAAACAGACAGCTATGCGCGACTCTTGGATGAGCTGCAGCAGCTCGCGATGTTTCGTGTCGATAATGAAAAGCAATGGCTTGACGAGCTGTCTAGCCTTGCTTCTAGCGAAAATGTCAATAGTCAGCCTAATGCTAGAGTCCCTGAGATAGCCATCATTGCCAGCCGACTGTATCAAGCGCCTGTTGATGGTTTATATAATGAACAATTAAAGCTGCAAGAATTGTTATTTGCGCCGCCACGCTTTGAGCATTCTGTATCAAGTCTGGCTGACGAGCAACTGATATCACCTGCACATACATTGGCAAGTGGTCGTATACATCAGGCAGTAGAGATACGGACTCAATGGGATTTTGCGTCAGTGGTTCGTGCTTCTATGGCCGACATGTATTATCTACCGCCTATACATATTACAGAGCTTGGTTGGTGCTTAGGTGGGGTCATCAATCTCACACCGATTGAGCTAGCGTGTCAGTTGGGTGATAGCATATTTGCAGAGACTAAGGCAGGTTACGACTCATGGCTGGCTGCTCCCGCGATTCAAAGGGTTTTTGGTTTTGACCCTAATGAGCGGTTGGCCGCAGTACACGGATATCAACCAATGGAAGTATCGTCGCATACTAATACCGCTAGCAACAACCATCAGCTACATTGGTTACCGTTTGCCGATAACGAACAGCAGTTATCAGGTCAAAATGTGCAAAAGCGTTTTAATCTAAAGCAAATGACCGTTGAGCTGATACACGCTGATTATGATGGTTTTGTGCAGCAAATGCAGGCGCAATGGCAATATGGCTACCAGCGTACAGCTGACTATATACAGCAGCATAATTTGTGAAAACTCTCGTAGAAGATACCGCCGAAAATCATACGCCGCATATTATTATCGTCGGTGGCACGAGTGGTCTTGGTTTAGCACTGGCTATGCATCATCTGCAGCTTGGCTGGCAGGTGAGCGTTGTTGGTAGTAACGAGGCAAAGATAGAATGCATCAATAGCCAGTATCCTATTATCATTACTTATGCTTGTGATTTGACTGATGACACGCAAATAAAAAATCTACTAGAGACATTGTCCAGTGTTCGCTTTGACAGGCTGATTTATAGTGCGGGTAGTTACACCAATGAGCGTGTCCAACATCTGAGTCAAGCAGACAGCGATAAAATGCTAGCGATTAACTTGCAGGCGTTTGAGCAGGTTTTTAGATGGGCAAGTGCGCAGTTAAAGCAGCAACATCAGTCAATGGATATCACCAATAACCTTAAGCCAAGCCTCATCTGTATCGCCTCTATCGCAGGTACGATGGATTATCCTTATGCCAGCCTCTATGCTAAAAGCAAACGAGCGATGATTGCGGCTGCCAGTGCTTATCGATTGGCGCTTGACCCTTATAATGTTCAAGTGACCTGCATTGCTTCAGGTTATATCGATACCCAAGCGTTGTGCGATTTGAATGATGGTGATGCCAGTCATAAACCATTTATCTTGAGTTTGCAGACTGCTGTGGTAGAGGTTATGCAGGCGATTGATAATGATGTTGAGTTAGCTGTGTTTCCACGCTCCATGCGCTATATTACTCGGGCGTTAAACCACTTACCCAAGCCATTACTCAATTGGATATTACGCAGTAAATTGGATAAGCCTTCTTAACCAAGCACTGTTTTAATCAAAAATGGGCTGCTCATCCAAAGAGCCAGTAGAGTAGGGTGAATAGTGGTACTCCAATCAGTAAGCTGTCCACCCGATCTAATACGCCGCCATGTCCAGCCAGCATCGTTCCGGTATCTTTTACCCCATGTTGGCGTTTAAATGCTGACTCTAATAAATCTCCTGCGATACCACTAACTGCCAAGCCGTAGGCTGCTAGTAAACAAAGCCACCCGCTAAAAGGCGTGAGCCATAATCCTAACGATGAAGCCAATATAGCCGAAAGTAAACTGCCAAAGACCGCGCCTTCAATGCTTTTATTTGGGCTAACGGTAGGAGCGAGACCTCGCTTAAACAGTTTGCGTCCCAGTAGTCGCCCACATAAGTATTGGGCAATATCGTTGAACTGACTGGCGAAGAAGACAAAAAGTAAGACGCCATATTGCTCACGTTGCCATGTCAGTTGCTGCAAGGCGATAAGGCTCAAGATCAGAGAGATAAAGACACTGCTAAACACAATATCCAATAGATTGAGACGCATATAGGACTGTGTCAGTGCTGAGTTTTCTTCGTCAGATATTATTTGTGGTTGTAGCCCGCGTGCTTGGAGTTTGCTAATCAGCCCTGCTTTGTCATATATACACCATACGCGCTTAATCTCATAGCAGCCGCGTAGGCCAATTAACATAAAAAAGGCAATGAGTAGCCACTGATAAGGATAAGACTGATCGTACTGACTAGGGTTCTCTAGCTTAGCGATACTGTAGCAAAGACATAGCGCAACCAGCATAAACCACCAAGAGCGTGCAATCAGATAAATCTTAGGCAAGCGAGTACGTAGACGAGGGATAGCCAGTATGCCCCAAACCAAACTTACTACCATCATAAGTCCGATAACAAACAGCGTATCAGTAGACATGTTTTTAACACTTTGAGAGATAAAAAGCAGTCATCAACCACTTTAGTAATGACTAGAATGCCAATGAACCGCTGCTTCTAGGTAGCAGTAGTCGCTTTTATTGTTCTAGCTCCTGAGTGAACAATTATAGGCTGAATAAGCCAGTCAATACTACCTTCTCTCGGGTCTAATAATGGATTAATCACACTTGTTCGAGGTGTGACGGCTAGGTTTGGATAGTCTTTTCTATAATGCCCACCGCGACTTTCGAGACGTTGAGAAGCTGACTGGATAATTAATATCGCTAATTGTAACTGTCTTGCTAACTGTAAATGTGTAAGCTCATCAATGCTGACAGTGCTATTTTTGCGATTGATATTGCTATTACTATCACTGCTACTAAGCGAACTTAATTCAGGTTTTTTCAACCATTGCTGCCATTGTTGTATCTGTTTAAGTGCTTCCTCTAATTCTTTAGCACTACGTGTGATGCCCATATTAGCGGTCATCAGCGCTTTTAGTTTTGCAATGATTTCTGTCATGTCAGCATCAGAATGGCAGGGCTTACTAGCTTCATGATAATCGTATAAATTTGATCTCGATGATGCAAAATATGGAAGAGTAATCGATTGGGTGTTTTTCAGTATGGGTGTTTTCCAAATGTCATTGGCACTTACATTCAAATTATGACGATACGCCGATGTATGTAGCTCTGCATCTAATACTTCAATTTCTGTCAAATAATGAGGCAAGTCAGCGGCGATATTGCGACCAACCACCACGCATTCCAATAGCGAGTTGCTCGCCAAACGGTTGGCTCCATGTAGTCCTGTATAAGCAACTTCGCCTGCTGCATAAAGACCCACTACATCCGTCATACCGTTCACAGATGTGACGACCCCCCCGCAACTATAGTGGGCGGTAGGGGCGACTGGTATCGGATCCGTCGTGATATCAATACCAAGCGTTAACAAAGTCTGATAAATTTGCGGAAAATGCTCTTGTAAAAATGGCGCTGGTAGATGACTGACATCAAGATGTACGTAGCCAAGACCATTTACATTAATCTGCTCAGCGATCGCTCGTGCGACGATATCTCTGGGTGCCAATTCAGCGCGCTCATCAACATTGAGCATAAAGCGTCGACCTGTCTGCGGACAATACAGCCGTCCACCCTCACCGCGAAGTGCTTCAGAGATTAAGAAACTGCTGTCATCTAATGCTAAGCCCGTGGGATGAAATTGAATGAATTCTAAATTTGCCAAACGGCAACCCGCTTGCCAAGCCATCATGACGCCGTCACCGACACATACATTGGGCGCGCTGGCACGTTGAAAAAGCTGCCCTAAACCGCCACTGGCCAGTACGACTGCGTGACTATAAACAGTGAGTTGACGATGACTATTGTGGTCAAAAACGCGTGCACCTTGGCAGTGGTTGTCTCTATTGTCTTTCAGCAGACTTAACGCTTCATGATACGGTAATATCGTAATATTACTTGCAGCATGTGCCTTTATAATTAAAGCTTCCATAACGTGCCGACCCGTTGCGTCATCAGCATGGGCCACTCGCCTGCAGCCATGGCCACCTTCTTTGGTAAGGTGTAAGTTGCTAATTTCTAAGTTACTAGTATTCAAATCAGTACTATTTAAATCAGTTAAAGTTTTTTGCTTCGTATCTTGTTGTGAATTCTGAGTAAAAGGGACACCTTGTTCGCATAGCCACTGTATAGCCTGCTGTCCTTCACTTAGTATCTCAGTCGTATTATTAGCATCGCATAACCCTGCGCCTGCGATTAAGGTGTCAGCGACATGGTCGGTCACAGAGTCGTTTTTGTCCAAACTTGCAGCGATACCACCTTGCGCGTAATGGCTTGAGCAAACCTCCAAAGCGGCTTTGCTCAGTACCATGATACTTAGCGATTTTGGTAGTGATAGCGCAGTGCTTAAACCGGCCAATCCTGCACCGATAATAAGTACGTCTGTTTGTCTGACATTATCCGCGCTCATACTAGGCAGCTCCAACGTTAGCGAACAGTGTACGGTCTTTTACGATATCGCCACTGGCAGCGACTCGTTGCTTTTGTGCTTCAGCAAAATCAAGCATGCGCTGTAAAGGCTTTTTGGCTGCTACTGCCAGCTCAGGTGTCATTAGAACTTCACCGCTCTGATTAGTTAAGCATTGCTCAATACCTTTTAGGCCGTTCATTGCCATCCATGGACAAAACGCACAGCTCTTGCAACTGGCACTTTCGCCTGCAGTTGGTGCGGCCAAAAATCGCTTGGTGGGCGAGCGCTTTTGCATCTCGTGTAATATGCCCAAATCGGTAGCAACGATAAAGGTATCGGCATCCATCTCATAGGTTGATTGCAATAGCTTGCTAGTAGAGCCGACCACATCCGCCAGCTCAACGACGCTATCAGGTGACTCAGGATGTACCAAGACTTTAGCGTTTGGGTATTCTTCTTTCAATTGAAGGAGTTCAGTGGCTTTAAACTCATTATGTACAAGGCAAGATCCTTGCCAAAGCAGCATATCTGCGCCAGTCTCACCAGCGATGTATTTACCCAAATGGCGATCAGGCCCCCAAATGATAGGCTCGCCTTGAGCATGTAAGTGACGGACGATGTCGATACCAACGGACGAGGTCACTACCCAGTCTGCACGTGCTTTGACCGCAGCGCTCGTATTGGCATACACCACAACGGTACGCTCAGGATGAGCATCACAAAATGCGGAAAACTCATCAGCAGGGCAGCCCAAATCAAGCGAACACTCGGCTTCTAAGTCTGGCATCAGTACCGTTTTTTCCATACTCAATATTTTTGCCGATTCACCCATGAAGCGTACGCCTGCGACCACCAATGTCTGTGCACTATGTGCTTGACCAAAGCGTGCCATCTCAAGAGAATCGCCAACACAGCCACCAGTCGCCAATGCCAAATCCTGAATAAAAGGATCGACATAATAATGCGCGACCAGTACGGCATTGTTGTCTTTTAATAATTGCTTAATATTTTCTTCAACCACGATACGTTCTGAACGAGGCAGATCCGCTGGCATCTTAGCCTTGGCATACTCGATATTCATTTTAGTCGCAATGCGGTTGTCATTGCTCATGATGGGTGCGTCATAGGGATAAGTTTTCATAAGTGCAAACCTTGTGTGCAATAACGACACGTCATATGCCGCTAAAAATGATACCAACTTCAAAACTATGATTAGCCGTATCAAAATCGTTCAGCCTACTGAGAGTAGTACTAATACGCATTTTTCTTGCTACTCTAATTTTTAAAAGGAATACAAGCTGACTAAATACAGCTTTAACGTAAACGAGTTTTTATTATGCTCATTTTGAGCATAAATACAAGTGGTTTTTTATATTCTACTTTCTGTACAGTAGGTATTTATGAAAAATACGCTCTATCACTTTTGCCTTCAGACGCTTATATTTACATCGGTAGACTATGATATTTTCAGATTCAAGCTATACTGATTCGTACGATAAATAACAAGTGTAGTGGCTTTCTTATTGCACGCTCAAAGTTAAAAGGTAATTACTAACATCATGACGTTGTCTTATTCACATGCGCATCAGCAGGGTAGCGGTACTACTGAGGTTGTTGCAGTTTTGGTTGCTATTACGGATCATACCGCCCGGGTTTTAACAGTTGATCAAGGCAAGTTATTGCCCAATGGACCACTCATGCCATTACATCGCTCACTGCAAGCTGGTGTGCGCCAATGGGTTGAGGAACAGACGCAGCAACCACTTGGCTATTTGGAACAGTTATATACCTTTGTTGATACCAATAGGCGTAATATTGATGGCCATGCATTGGTTTACGTAAGCTACTTGGGCTTGGTGCAAGAGACGCAAATGCAGGCGCTCCAAAGCAAAGCCCTATGGCGAGATTGGTACGATTATTTTCCATGGGAAAATCACCTAGATGGTATGCCAGCTATCATTATGGATTTTATTGTGCCGGCATTATTGGACTGGGCAAATAGTGTGCCAGACTCAATTGCTCAGCAGCGCCGTCGTCGTCAGCGTATTCATTTATGTTGGGGTGTAGATACTGAGGTTTTAGACTCGGCTCAAGATAGAAATACCTATCATCAATCAAGCACTACTAACGGTTATGACTGGGTCTCAGAGCATGTATTACTGCGCTATGAGATGCTTTATGAAGCAGGACTGATTCCAGAATCATCTAACTATCAGCCGCAAAAATTGCCAAAGCATTGGGCACAGATCATAGGTACACCGATGTACTATGATCATCGCCGCGTCATTGCGACAGCGATCTCAAGACTGCGCGCCAAGATTGAATACCGACCGCTTATCTTTGGTCTGATGCCAGATGTCTTTACGTTGTCGCAGCTGCAGCAGAGTGTAGAAGCGCTCTCAGGCGTGCGCTTGCACAAGCAAAATTTTCGCCGTCTGCTAGATTCACAAAACTTAGTGACAGAAACAGGGCAGAGTAGTAGTGCGCAACGTGGTCGTCCTGCCAAGCTTTATCGCTTTTGCCACGATATCGAATTGCAAAGTTTATTGATGGACAGCAAATTGCCTAAACGTAAATAGGTTTAAATAAGCGGTAAATGCTCTCACGTTTTTATGACTATCCGCTTTTAGCCATTGCATGAAATACTTCATTTCCTTGCGGTACTGTCAACTTTACGCTATATTTATGCTCATTTTGAGTTTAATTAAATTGAACCGATATCAATATAATGCGTATATAGGGGTGACAAATGACTGTTAAAAAAGAACCTGCATTGGATGAAGTGTTGTTAAGACCTTTGGTAGAAGCTGCCTTAACTGAAGACTTGGGCAGACGTGGTGATGTAACGTCTCAAGCGACTATCCCTGCTGACCTGCAAGCAAAACTAGAGATTAAGGCGCGGCAAGCAGGCGTGATATGCGGTATGGACTTGGCGCGTTTATCATTCGCTCTGGTTGATGCTCAGATTGAGTTTATCGCTCAAGTAGATGATGGTGAATCGGTTGAAGCTGGCACAGTATTGGCCATTGTCAGTGGCAATGCACGTCATCTATTGACAGCCGAACGCACTGCGCTTAATTTCATGACGCACCTCAGTGGCATTGCTACAGATACCAGAAAAATTGTAGACAGTGTGGCGCAATATCCTGCGCAAATTACTTGTACACGTAAAACCATACCAGGCTTACGCATTGTACAAAAATACGCAGTACGCTGCGGCGGCGGGCGCAATCATCGTCTAGGGTTGGATGATGCTATTTTAATCAAAGACAATCATATTGCCATCGCTGGTGATATAACAACAGCCATTCAGCAAGCCCAAGGTTTTGCTGGTCATCTAATTCCTGTGGAAGTAGAAGTAGATACTTTAGAGCAGCTAGAGCAAGCGTTGGATGCTGGTGTGAGTTTGGTGCTTTTGGACAATATGTCCCCTGACGTATTATCAAAGGCAGTAGCCATGTGTAAAGGTCGCGCCAGAACGGAAGCCTCAGGCGGTATTACTCCTGCGACCGTGGAGGCCACCGCCAAGACAGGCGTTGATTTTATTGCGATGGGTTATCTAACGCACAGTACCACTGCATTGGATATTGGCTTGGATTTTAGCGCATAGGTTGGCGACTGAATTTTCATGGTAAAAAGTCTATTTATCTTATGTATAAAGCTGATTAGAAGCGTTGCTCTGCACTTAACTTTTTAATGAGATGGTACAGAGGAATTAGGGCGTGTCTTCATTTTTAACCCATTTAACAGTTATGATTCGAATTAAGGACACGCCTTAAGCAAAGTTAATGATTTTATTAGCTTATCTGCCTATGTTACAATACAAGCTACAATGCTATTTTTAGTCAGATATTGTTTTAGTCAGATATTGTTTTAGTTAGATATTGTTTTAGTTAGATATGGGGTCATCGTTGCACTCGCACGATGGCCTTGCTTTTTTCAGCAGTTGTATCAATAGACAAGCGAGCGCTCAGTGAATACTGAAATCATTAAGATAATCTTAGCCTTTATGGTATTGATTAATCCCTTTAGCGCTTTGACGTTATTTTTGGATTTGACCCGCGGTTATTCAATGAATAATCGACGTAAAGTCGCGCGTGTGGCTTGTTTGACGATTTTTATCACCATCAGCTTTTTTACGGTCGCAGGTGAGACGCTACTAAAAGCGCTTGGTATCTCAATTGGCTCGTTTCAGTTGGCAGGTGGTATTTTGGTATTTTTGATTGCCCTGAATATGATGAATGGCGATGGTAATCCTGTTAAGCCTGATCAAGAAAACTTCGATGTCGATCATGTACAAGATTCCCCAGTATCAATGGCAGCAGCTGTCGTCCCTCTCGCTATTCCAATGATGATTGGGCCGGGCGGTATCTCAACGGTGATTATTTATTCCTCACAAGTTTCTGGCGTACTGCAAGTATCGGCCATATTAATAGCTGGGTTGTTGATCAGTTTGTTTTGTTATTTGGCATTAATGGCAGCAGGTCGCATTAGCCGTTTATTGGGTGATACGGGACTCAATATTATGAGTAGAATCATGGGTATGTTATTGGCGGCTGTCTCTATCGAAATCATTGTGGGCGCGTTACGCACCTTATTTCCTAGCTTGGTATAACAGCTTTATTTGTTAAGCCATAAAAAAAGGATTGCTATAAAAAGTACCTAATACAAAAAATAAAAAGCCAAATACGTTTCAGCGTGTTTGGCTTTTTTTGTGAATAGTATATATAGCGGCCATATTAACCATAGTCGGTTCAATATAATTTGGATACAAGGAAGGCGAGTGAAAGTACTACAACTCGTAGACTAAGCAAGCCTGACACCGTATCCAATTTATAGAGGATTGACTATATTAACTATTATATAAATGCCACGCCAAGTACAGCATCAAGATACCCACCAATCCGTCAAGTATATTCCATGCCTTTGGTTTGGAAAATAACGGTCTAAGCAATCGTGCAGCATAACCCAAAGCAAAAAAGAAAAAGAACGAAGCACTGATAGCACCCACACCAAAGGCCAGTTTACTACTAGCACCCGTTGAAACCATACCGACGAGCACCAATGTATCTAGATAGACGTGCGGGTTGAGCCATGTAAAGCCAAAACACAGCAACAGTGCTTTTTTCAAGCTAGTAACGGCCTGACCATCGACAGTTAACGCATGTGAGCGTCGCACACTAGCATATAAACTTTGCAAACCGTAAACCAGCAAAAACAACGCACCTGCGAATCTGGCGATATCTACTGCATGTGGATAACGAGTGGTTACAGCACCAAATCCAGCAACGCCTGCTGAGATTAACAACGCATCACTAACGGCACAGAATAAGCAGATAAAAAAGATGTGTTCACGTTTAATGCCTTGTTTAAGTACAAAAGCATTTTGTGATCCAATTGCTAAGATAAGCGATAGCCCAAGCAAAAAGCCAGAGGTATAATCAGTCGCGTTCATAGTAAAGTGCTTATCATTTAGAGAGTAGATGTTTTTAGGGTACAGGAATATTGACACTTTGCTTACTGGCAGTGCCAAAAAAAGCTGTTAAGATACGTCATTGAATCAATATATGCAATACTTGCACAATACGAGTGCACGGAACGAGAGGCAAAGTAGGTCATGGTGGTAAGTTTGACAAGAATGCTAAAGTCATTTGGGCAAGCTCAAGAAGACCTGCCAACACAAGCGGCTAAAAATGCTCAACAGATGAATGTCAGCCAAGATATAGAGGTGGAAGATAGCAATGATGAAAACGATCAAGCTATCAGTCAGCGCTCTGTGCTTACGCCACCTGAGCGTGCAGGTCGTATTCGTGATGCATTAGCACAAGTGAGTGATATTCGAACGCCGACGCCCTTGACCGATCGCTATTTGTCCAATCGTGCCCAAATGCGCCCGACCAATAGACCTCCTTTTGACCCAGATACTTTGTGGTATCTCAAACATGGACGCTGTCCGATTATGACTGAGCTTGTTGATGTGGTCGATGAAGCCACCCTAAATGCCATGCCTATTGAGGCTGTCGCGATACTAGACCGAATTAATGGTAAATTAAAGCGTTACCGTGAATGGAGCAGCGAGCTCAACGAGCAGCAACAGCAGCAACATAATGAGCGTCAGTTTGTTATAGATAAGCTGGTGTCGGAGAGCATTCCAGAAGCGCTACATCATTATGAGCAACTACAACGGTTTAGCCCGCATCGTACCAAAAACAACACGGTACAAGGCAAGATGACCGCAGGCGATATGTTGACCGATTTGTTTCTTGAGATTGATTATGAGCTTGACGAGTTGTTAGATGAGTTGCATCAGACGGTGATGAATCGTTTGGCTTCTACGCATCGTTACGTTAAAAGCCGCACAAAAAGTTAGTTAGTAATGACTTAAATGATCGCTGTTCACTTGAGACGGTTAGGTGTTATTAACTATAATCGATGCAAAACGATATGACGCATAACAGCATGATACACAACAATATAGGGCTTTAATAAAGCCTTATTTTTTTGTTTAATAAAAGCATGACCAATCAATATAATTAGCGACGTTCAAATCGCTATGCTTAAAGTATGAGCCAAAATAATAAAGAATTTGCCAAACCATTCTGCCAAATAACAAGGACAACCTGATGACCCAAGTGACTGCGATACTCGTGATGTTTGTACTGTATGGGGTGCTACCAGCCGCTGGGTTATATCTGGGGTATCGCGGTATTAAGAAAGTCACAGCGCCTAAAATGCTCGAATACAAAGCGATGCCGCAGTTGGGTTATATCCCTGAAAAGAGTTTGCCCATTGAGGTCAAAACAGCCCTCGACCAAATAAATGAAAAAGGTGAGAAGCTGCGTGTCATTTATGGTGATACAAATAATGATGGAAAGATTGATGATAAAGATACCGTAACCGAAACGTATATTATGATTCAAAATTTAATGGACAGACATGTACCGCTTGCGGTGGCGGACTATTGCCGCTTGCATGATTTAGATGGTAAGGACGGTGCACTCGCTGATACGACCAAGATTAAGCATTCTAATGTCACTGGTAAAGAAGCGCTATTAGATGTACTAAGTACGATTAATACTCAGTTTGACGATTTGCTCAATGCTTCCTATCATCAAGATGGACAAAAGCTGCTCGCGACCAATCGCTATCTACAAAAACGCTTTGACAATCCTACTGGTAATACGGAGATTCGAAAGCTCGATAGTAATGTTAGCAATGCCAGTAGTGATGTGAGCAGTGATGTAAATATTCAAGCGATTGAAAGTCCGATGGGTGCAAATGTGAGTGCTAAAGACATTAAACTATAAATACAGAGCTATATGATCAAAGGATAGAATAAAGAGTAAGCGTATATGAGCATCTTAATAGGGATTGGTATTGTCACGACAATCACCACCTTTTACTTGGGTAAAAAAGGCTGGCACGCGCTTCACAAAGCCGTCGGTATCACCCCAGGTGTGCTCATTTATCAGAATGATGATGCACCGTTATCATTGTCTCAGCTTAGTTGGCAGCAATTAAATTTAAATAAGAAACACCTAAAAAATTTGCCAGAGCCGCAACTGCGCCAACTACAACGCATCGATGAAAAAGTGACTCACTATCAAGCGTATCAGAAATCACTAAAAGCTCAGCATAAAACGCATGCCATAACAGAGCAGCAGTTTGTATTAAACAAGATGCTGCATACGCGGTTACCTGAAATGCTAGCCAGTCATCACCAGCTAGTGACTGTTAATATAAGCACTGACAATATAAGTGCTAACAGTGTGAGTAACGACAACAAAGCGGAAGCTAGTGAGTTATTACAGAGTGTTCTAAACAATATTGAGCAACGTTTGGATAAACTGCTAGCGCAGATGGATGAGCAGCAGTTGCAGGAATTACGAGTAATGAAAAACTATATCAATAGTCATGATAGCTAAGTCTATGTCGTCAGACTTACAACGACTTGCTATAAATGACATAAAAAAAAGCTGCCAATGATGAATAATCACTGGCAGCTTATTTTGTACACTATTCTTAGTTTATAAAAGCTCTACTAAAAACCTAGATTAACGCTTGTCGTTGCGGTCACGGGTATTGCGCGTACCACGGCTGGCAGGGCTAGCACTGCTTTTAGGTTTTGCGCTGCTGTTACGATTGTCGCTACCACTGCGGCTATCGCTACGACTGTCAGTAGCGCGACGCGCTTTAAGCGGCTTGCTTCTGATACGCTCTTGCTTCTCTTTCGCTGCGCCATGCAGACCTGTACCATAACGAGGACGCAAGCTTACTAAATCGGTCAAGGTATTGATGTCTTTTCTGTCGAGTTCTAAGAAACGACCAGTACGTAGCTCTTTTGGTAGGGCAATCGTACCGTAGCGCGTGCGTAGTAGACGGCTTACTTTTAGGCCTTGTGATTCAAACAAGCGACGTACTTCACGGTTACGGCCTTCTTTTAGCTGGACGTGATACCACTTGTTGACGCCTTCACCGCCACCGTCTTTGATATCTTCAAACTTTGCAAGGCCATCTTCTAGCATGACGCCAGCCGTTAATGCACGGGCAATCTCAGGTGTCACTTCACCCAATACACGTACCGCATATTCACGAGTCACTTCACCAGAGGGATGCATCAAGCGATGCGCCATTTCACCATCATTGGTAAACAATAACAGACCCGTTGAATTGATGTCTAAACGACCGACCATGACCCAGCGATCATGAGTCAGTTTTGGCAAACGCTCAAAAACGGTTGGGCGACCCTCTGGATCTTTAGCAGAGCAGACTTCGCCTTCAGGCTTGTAGTAAGCGATAACACGGCGACGCTTCTCATTTTCAGAGGTGTATTTGATCTGACGGCCATCAACGCGAATCTCATCGCCTTGTTCAACACGATCACCGATGGTTGCTGGGCCGTTATTGACAGTGACGCGACCAGCTTTAATGACTTCTTCCATCTGACGGCGTGAACCAAGGCCCATGCGGGCGAGGGCTTTCTGTAATTTTTCGTCTTTCATAATCATAACCTTGAGTCGGTGGGTTTACATTTCTCAATGTAAAAAATTGGACTGACTATTATACGTCATTTAGTACCACTTATGAGTGGATTTACAAATTATTATGCTGGGTTACGTTACTAAAGCGTGTCTTTAGTCTGCACTACCTTCCTTGTTTGGGAAATTAATTTCACTTTTAGCACCATTTTTGAAATGAGGACACGCCCTAGCGTGTTTTCTCAATCTGAACAATAAATGCTTATACAAGATGAGATGCACTTTGATGAGAAATATTGCAGATATTAATGGATTATTTCAAGTGTTCACTGTCACTACTTTTATAGCAATTTTGGCTGAAATTATAATATAGTTAAAAATATATTGATAATAGCAACTATCGATTGTTATAAAACTTTTGTCTTGTTATTATATTCACTTAAGCGGATAATGTGACCCCTATTTTATCTTACAAATATGGGCGTGAGCGACGGTAACAATTGGTTATCTACTTTTGCTTTTGAACGCTTTATATATCAAATTTTTTGACGTTTTTGTAAATTATAATGTCATCAAACTCAAGTGCTTATGTTATCATATGTTATTATTTTGTTGCATATGTATAATATAGTTGCAGTAAGATTGTTAAATGTGTTTCTTAGTTGTTATAAGGTTTTATAAGGTTGTTACTATGCACCACTCCTCAAAGATTGCTTGTTTACTACTGGTCATACTTTCTGGTCTTTTATCGGGTTGTGCTACGACGGTAAGCAGTGGACTCAAATCTGGCAATTTACCACCAGTGGGTGATTTCACAGCAGAAAACGGCTTGCAGTTCAATATACAGCCTTTGAGTTTAGCGACGTTACCAGTCAAGCAAGCGCCCAAAATTAGTAATGATATTTACCAATTGATCGAGACTTCTGGTCGGGTTGATTATCGTATTGCTCAAGGTGATATTTTGAGCATCAATTTAGTGGGCTATCCAGAGCTAACGCCTGTAGCAACCACTACTAGTACCAATCCGTACGCCTCAGGGTTTCCAGTCGACCAGCAAGGCTATATACAGTTTCCATTAATAGGACGTATAAAAGCCAGTGGTATTAGCGTGCCGCAATTTACGGCAAACCTACGAGGGCAGCTGCAACGCTATTTAAAGTATTCAGATCCTCAGGTCAAAGTGATTAATTACCGTGGCAACAAGTTCTTTATTGATGGTGAGGTTAAGCAGCCCGGCGAGTTTGCGATTGCGGACACGCCTGTATCGTTATATGGCGCGATTTCTATGGCAGGTGGTGCGACGGTGACAGGCGATTCAAACAGTATCGTATTGAACCGCAAAGGTCAGAATTATAACATCGGCTTGCAGTCACTACGGCAGGTAGGGTCTTCAGGAAACCAAATCTATTTACGAGATGGCGACTCTGTGCATGTCAATAGCCAGAGCCGTAATAGAGTCTACGTGTTGGGTGAGTTTGGACAAGTTGAGCCAGTGGATATTCCTGAGCAAGGACTGAGCCTGTCTCATGCTTTAGGCGAGTCAAGAGGGCTTGACTCTAGTACTGCCAATGCGGCCAAGATATATATCGTCCGTGACAATCCTGATTATCAGCGCACCAATATCTATTATGTCGACATGCAGACCATTACCAGCTTTGCGCTCGCCAACCGTTTTGATATGCAGCCCAATGATATTTTGTATGTTGATCCCACAGGTCTGGCACGCTGGAACCGCGTTATCAGTGCGATATTGCCGTCTACCTCTGCAATCAACGTTATTTCAGGGTTATAAGCGAAACGAGATATTATGGCATTTGATAACATTTTAGTGGTCTGCGTGGGTAATATCTGCCGCAGTCCCATAGCCGCTGCGATCATGAGTGAGCAGTATCCAAACAAGCATATTGACTCTGCAGGGGTGTCCGCTGTGGTCGGTCATCCTGCTGACCCAAAAGCAATTGAGCTGATGGCAGCGCATGACACCGATATAAGCCATCACATTGCCAAGCAGATTAATCAAGAGATGACCATAGTGGCAGATCTCATTTTGACCATGTCAACCAACCAATCTAAATGGATTGAAGACCAGTGGCCACATTGCCGCGGTAAAGTTTTTAGAATTGGTCATTGGTTAGATATAGATATCGCAGATCCCTATCGTCGTGATGTAGCCGTATTTGAGAGTGCCAGAAAAAACATTATCAGTAGCCTTGAGCTGTGGGCTGACAAAATTAGTTGAGTAGAAAATATATGATGAAAGAGTCACAGAAATCCTCACAACCTGTCAGCGATCGAGATAACGATGAGATTGACTTATTAGCCTTGCTTTGGGTGTTGTTACGTGGCTGGAAAATGATCATTATTTTTGCGCTACTAGGTTTGGCACTTGGTGTGCTGTATAGCCGCTATGTAAACCCAACATTTAAAGCAGATGCCTTATTGCAACTGGATGAAAAAGATCAAGGTATCTCAGCACTTGGTGCAAATATCTCTGAGTTAATTGCACCAGAAGTCAGTAAAGCGCAGACAGAATCAGAGCTCATCAGATCGCGAATGATTTTAGAGCCAGTGGTCAATTTATTGCATTTGCGTATTCGTCTGGATGATCAAAATGTCAGCGCTATCGATAGAATCAAAAAAGATCGTATCGATGTGCAAATTAATACGACTGAAGGCGTTGCGCTAGAGACGGATAGTGGTCAAGCCAACATCAGCCAGTTTAATGTCTCACAAGCATATCTAAATCGTCCGTTTACTTTGGTCAGGACGGAGACTGGGTTTTTACTCAGTAATGGGCTTGACGACTTTAAAGGACAATTGAATCAACCGCATCAGTTCAAAGGGGTGGACGGGGCGATTCAAATTACGGTCAACGATTTACCTAGTGTTCAATACCCTATTAGTATCACCAAGCAGTCGCTACAAACCACGACCGATGCCATCAACAGTGCATTATCAGTAGTAGAAAAAGGTAAACAAACGGGTATTATCCAAATGTCGCTGACAGGGGCAGATCAAAAGCAAGTCAGCTTAATTTTAAAGCAAATTGTTCTATCGTATGTCGATCAAAACCAATCTCGCGGTTCTGAAGAAACGACCAAGACTCTCACCTTTATGGAAACTCAGATTCCGGCACTCAAACAAAAGCTGGAAACGTCTGAGATTGCATTCAATGAGTTCAGAAAAAAATACGGCACTATTGATGTGGCTAAAGAAGCTGAGTTATTGGTAACAGAAAGCTATCAGATCGATGCCCAGCTCAATGAATTAAAGCTCAAAAAAGCAGAGTTGACCACTTATTACACAGCAGAGCATCCGTTGGTGGTTCAGATTAATGATCAGCTAAAGGTGCTTAATGCTAGAAGACAAGAGATTGATGCAACCGTCGGTCGTCTACCTGAGATACAACGAGAGTTTTTAAAACTATCGGAAGATGCTGCTATCAACAGAGAAATCTATCTGACGATGCTCAAAAACTATGAGCAGTTAAAAATCGTCAAAGCAGGCCAGATTGGTTTTGCTCGTATTATCGATTTACCGATTAGCACCTTTAACGCCATTGCGCCCAAAAAGCTGCAAATATGGATACTGGCACTGCTACTTGGCGGTATGCTCGGTACGATGCTTGTATTGCTCAAAAACTTGCTTCGTAATGCAGTGAAAGACCCTGAGCGTTTAGAATCCAAGACGGGTGTGCCTGTGATTGCCACCATTCCACGCTCAAAATCATTGCTACGACTCACCAAAAACAAGCTAGCCCCTCATAGACTACTGGCTTACGTCGACCATGACAGCTTGAGCTATGAAGCTATCAAAAGCTTGAGAACGTCGTTGATGTTTGGTATGCCAACACAAGGGCAGAGTTATGCAAGTGATACAAGTGGTAAAGGCGATATCGGCTCACGTGCCAAAGTCATCCTAATATCTGGAGAAAGCCCAGGGGTCGGTAAGTCGTTTATCGCCGCCAATTTGTCCGAGGTGTTTTCTCAGCTGAATAAAAAAGTACTCATCATGGATGCGGATATGCGTCTGGGTGAGTTGCACAAGATATTTAAGATTGAACAAACCACTGGACTGGCTGAGTATTTCTCGCAAGAGGACAATACCATTACCAATGTTATTCACCATACCAGTATCGATAACATTGATTTTATGCCACGTGGTCATCATCCGCACAATCCTTCTTCACTGTTGGCCAGCGATAAGTTCGGTGCATTAATGACACAGCTGATGACGAGCTATGATTATATTGTCATTGACTCACCACCAGTATTAGCCGCGTCAGATGCGATGATACTGTCACAGTACGCAGATAAAGTGTTAATGGTGACCCGATACAATGAGTCACTAGAAGGCCAGTTGGCATATGCAATCAAGCAAATGAATAAAGCCAATGTACAGGTAGACGGTATTATTTTAAATGATATGCAGCAAGGCATCATGGATAAATACAGCTATCACTACAGTTACGCGTATGGTAATAACAAATAGCTATTGTTTCATACGTTATTGTGTCAGCCATTATTACTCCTGCTTTATTAGTCCTATTACGTACTTCATTCACTTAAATGGTTATATGTTATGTCTATAGAATCACAGCCGTATCAGACTAACCAAAATGCCAAAGTCAAAGGATCGCAGCGTATTGCGGACTATTTGTTAGCGCTACCTCGCAGTAGCAAACGAGCAGTTTTGTTATCGGCTGATTTGGTGATGTCCATGGTTTGCTTATATCTGGCGATAGCCATGCGATATGGCTACTTGGGTAACCATATTAGTCTATCGGCGCTTTTTTTATGCGCGGTGGTACCCGTCATTGGCTTATATACTATCGGATTCTATAAAGGTATTGCTCGTAGCTTCTTTGATGCGATGATGGGCAATGTATTACAGCTATTCTTTGTATTGATCGTCGTGGCTCAAGTCGTGCTTTATTTTAAACTTATACCAGGTATGCCGCGTGCGGTACCGCTGCTATATCTGTTCTTATTTTTTATATGGTTATGGAACAGTCGTTTGAGCATCAAAGAGCTACTGGCTCGCTTGCAAGGGCAACGTTCACAGCGTAATCATATGAGTGCCTATGATAATGTGCTGATCTACGGGGCTGGTGAAGCTGGACAAGAGCTGCTTGAAGGTCTAAAAAATCTGCATAAATATAATGTTGTGGCTTATATCGATGATGATGCTCAGCTAACGGACGCTTATCTATTCGGGAAGCGGATATATAATGCTGATGCACTGTTAGAAGTCATCTCAGATCTAGCTATTTCGCAGGTGTTTTTGGCAATGCCCGGCATAAGTCGTACTCGTAAAAGACAAATAATAGATAAGCTGTCGAATACCTCTGTAAAGATTCAGGACTTACCAAGTCTACAGGAGATTGCAGACGGCAAAGTCACTGTCAGTAGTATGCGCCAAGTGGATATATTAGATGTGTTAGATCGGCAGACTGTCGAGCCAGATGCCGACCTATTACGCAAAAACATCACTGGTAAAAACGTACTAGTCACCGGTGCTGGTGGTTCTATTGGTAGTGAGCTGTGCCGACAAATCGTTAAAAATAAACCAAAGTGTCTGGTGCTGTATGAGCTGTCAGAATTTGCCTTATACAGTATTCATCAAGAGCTGATCGCAAAATGCGCCAATAACAGCGATTATCAACACATTAAAATTGTAGCCATTATTGGCAACGTCACTAACGAAAGCAATTTAGTCAGAATATTCAATATTAACCATATAAATACAGTATATCATGCGGCTGCGTATAAGCATGTCCCTATCGTAGAGCACAATCCTTTTGAGGGTGTTATCAATAATACTAAGGGTACGTATCACTGTGCTCGTGCTGCAGTACAGGCCAATGTAGAGACCTTTGTACTGATCTCGACTGATAAAGCGGTGAGACCGACCAATGTAATGGGCGCGTCTAAGCGCATGGCAGAGCTGGCTTGTCAGGGCCTAAGCAATGCGGTTAAGCGTCAAGGTGTTACAAGCCATGGTGTTACAAGCCATGGTGTTAAAAGCCATGGTGTTAAAAGCCATGGTGTTAAAAGCCATGGTGTAAGCGACGACATCGATAGCGTTATCAATGCGAATAGCAAGACTCGCATCAGTATGGTGCGCTTTGGCAATGTGCTTGGCTCATCGGGTTCGGTAGTGCCAGTATTCACCAAACAAATCGAGCAAGGCCAACCAATAACGGTCACCCATCCTGATGTAACCCGTTATTTTATGACCATTCCAGAAGCTGCAAACCTAGTGATTCAGGCAGGCGCAATGGCAGCGGGTGGTGAGGTGTTTGTTCTCGATATGGGTGCGCCCGTCAAGATTGTAGATTTGGCAAAACGTATGATTTATCTGAGTGGCTGTACGCCTAAAGACGATGAAAACCCAGATGGTGATATCGAGATTGTATTTACAGGGCTAAGACCAGGCGAAAAGCTGTATGAAGAGCTGATCATCGGTGAAGACAATGTGGAGAGCACCAGGCACCCGCTTATCATGCAGGCGATCGAAGACAGCTTTGCGTTAAGTGAGATTGAAGCGGTATTATCTGAGCTAATCAGTAAAGCACAGCACCATGATGTCAGCTGGCTAAAGCAGCAGTTTGAGCATTTTGTAGTTGGGTATCAGTCAGAATCTGCACCCGAAAAAACAGTAAAATCTACCGTTATAGAAGTCGAAGGGGTTTATTAAAAAAAGATGACAAATATGACTAATATTAAGATAGCCGTTATTGGCCTAGGGTATGTTAACCTGCCATTGGCTGTTGAGTTTAGTAAGTAATTTTTAGTAGTCGGCTTCTATATTAATGCTAGTCGTATCGCCGGATTTATCATTAATATTCAGAGTACGCTAGGTCATATATCGCAGTGGAACACTGCTGCGTTTAGGCCTGGTATATATAAGTTTTATTATAAAATAATCAGTAAATCTCTATAAATAATAAGTAGGTTTCTATGAGAATATTAGTTACGGGCGGTGCTGGATTCATTGGTTCTGCTGTTATACGTCATATTATCAACAATACCAATGATGATGTGTTAAATATCGATAAATTGACTTATGCAGGTAATTTAGAGTCACTCAAAGAGATTGATCAAAACTCGCGATATATATTTCAGCAGATAGATATTTGTAATTCAGAGGCAATGACAGAAGTTTTCAATAGTTTTATGCCTGATCTAGTTATGCATTTAGCAGCAGAGTCACATGTAGATCGCTCCATTGATGGACCTGCTGAGTTTATCACTACTAATATCGTAGGCACTTATATTCTATTAGAAGTAGTACGTCATTATTGGCAAGGTCTTGATCAGACTAAAAAATCTCAGTTTAAGTTTCATCATATCTCTACAGATGAAGTCTATGGTGACCTAGAAGGTACGACAGACTTGTTTACTGAGTCAACGCCTTATGCACCAAGCTCGCCTTATTCAGCATCTAAAGCCAGCTCGGATCATCTAGTAAGAGCGTGGCAGCGCACTTATGGTCTGCCAACGTTGATCACTAACTGTTCTAATAATTATGGGCCTTATCACTTTCCTGAAAAGCTTGTTCCGTTAGTAATACTCAATGCGCTAGATGGAAAAGCTTTACCCATCTATGGCAGAGGCGATCAAATACGTGATTGGTTATTTGTGGAAGATCACGCACGTGCATTATATAAAGTAGTCACTGAAGGGCAAGTGGGTGAGACTTACAATATTGGTGGACATAACGAAAAACAAAATATTGAAGTAGTTAAAAAGATTTGCCAAATATTGGATGTGCTAAAACCTCGTACTGATGGCATTCAATATGAGTCATTAATTACATTTGTAAAAGACCGCCCAGGGCATGATTTGCGCTATGCAATTGATGCTAGCAAAATTGCCAATGAGTTAAATTGGACGCCGACAGAGACGTTTGATAGTGGTATTAGAAAAACAGTTGAATGGTATTTAGGTAATTTAGAGTGGTGTCGTCGTGTACAAGATGGCAGTTATCAACGTGAAAGATTGGGAGCAAGTGTGTAATGGAAACTACCACAACGAATACTAAAGGTATCATCTTGGCAGGCGGTTCGGGTACGCGCTTATATCCGATCACTAAGGGCGTCTCTAAACAGTTACTACCTATCTATGATAAGCCAATGATTTATTATCCTTTATCGGTACTCATGCTAGCAGGTATTCGTGAGGTACTACTTATTAGCACGCCAGATGATATTGAAAGCTTTAAGCGTCTATTAGGTGATGGTAGTGATTTAGGTATCGAGATTAGTTACATCGTACAACCAAGCCCTGATGGTCTCGCTCAAGCCTTTATCTTGGGTGAAGAGTTTATTGGTGATAGTAATGTTTGCTTAGTACTTGGTGACAATATCTTTTATGGTCAGGGCTTTACTCCTTTGTTAAAGCAAGCAGTCAATCGTCAAGCAGGCGCGACTGTTTTTGGATATCAAGTTAAAGACCCAGAGCGTTTTGGCGTAGTGGCATTTGATGAATATAAGCGTGCGATTTCGATAGAAGAAAAACCCTCTAAACCTAAATCTAATTATGCAGTAACTGGTTTATATTTTTATGATAATGATGTCATAGAAATTGCTAAAAAGGTAAAGCCATCAGAGCGTGGTGAGCTTGAGATTACTACAGTCAATCAGATGTATATGGAACGTGGTGATTTAAATGTCGAGCTGCTAGGTCGAGGGTTTGCCTGGCTAGATACGGGTACGCATGAGAGCTTATTAGAGGCAGCGCAGTTTGTAGAAACTATTGAAAAGCGTCAAGGTTATAAGGTTGCTTGTTTAGAAGAGATAGCACTCAATAATGGTTGGTTGACCAAGCAGAAAGTGGCTGAGATTGGGCAGACTATGAGTAAGAATGCTTACGGCCAATATTTAATTTCTTTGGCTCAAGAGTAAACATTATGATACCAGTTACTAAAGCTTATCTACCTAACAAAGCAAAATATCAATCCTATGTTGATCGTATTTTTGAGAGTGGATGGTTGACTAACAATGGTAGCCTGTTGCAAGAGTTAGAAGGGAGGCTCGCAGACTATTTAGGAGTTAAACAGATAATCCTAGTAGCCAATGGTTCGTTTGCTCTGCAACTTGCCTATAAGGCATTAGCGTTAAAAGGTGAGGTCATTACTACACCTTTTAGTTTCGCAGCTACCACTAGTACTCTAGCATGGGAAGGATTAACACCAGTTTTTGCTGATATAGATCTAGAGAGCTTCAATATAGATCCTATTGAAATAGAAAAGCTAATAACACCAAATACTAGCGCTATTGTGCCTGTACATGTATTCGGTAACCCATGTGATGTTGAAGCAATTCAAGCCATTGCCGATAAAAATAATCTAAAAGTCATTTATGACGCTGCGCATGCTTTTGGTTCAGAGTATAAATCTCAGAGCGTTCTAAATTACGGTGATATTAGTACACTTAGCTTTCACTCGACTAAGCTATTTCATACTGTCGAAGGTGGAGCTGTCATTACTGATAATGATGAGCTAGCCAAAAAAATTCGCTTGATGATTAATTTTGGTATTAGTAGTCCTACTTCTATTACGTCACTGGGTACCAACGCTAAAATGAATGAGTTTGAGGCGGCTATGGGCTTATGTGTATTAGATGATATAGATACGATTAGACAGCGACGTGAAGATATTTGGCAGGTTTATACTAATAAGTTGTCCACTACATTCAAAATGCAGCAGTGGAATAAATTTGGTAAAAATAACTTCGCTTATGCCCCAATAGTTTTTGAAAGCGAAGAGCAGTTACTTAGAGTCGAAGCTGAGCTTAATGAAAATAATATTCTTCCTAGAAGATACTTTTATCCAAGTTTAGATACGCTACCTTATCTAGACAGTAAACAGATTTGTAATAAATCGAGAAGTATAGCCAGTCGAATTTTGTGCTTACCTATATATCCGACTTTAGAAAAAGAAAATATTGAAGAAATTATAAATCTAATTAAAGAGAGTTAGTATGGCATTTTTAGATAATGAGAAAATAAAGTCTATGGGCTTTAAATCAGTCGGTGAAAATGTTCTTCTTTCAGATAAAGCATCTTATTATAACTGTAAGAATATTAGTATTGGCAATAATACTCGTATTGATGATTTTTGTGTTTTATCAGCTGGTGAAGGTGGCATTGAAATAGGTCAGCACGTACATATTGCCATTGGAGTAAGTATAATAGGAGCCGGAAAAGTCTTAGTAGATGATTTCGCAGGACTTTCTTCAAGAGTCTCAGTCTATAGTAGTAATGACGATTACAGTGGCATGTTCATGACAGGCCCTACCATACCTGTTGAATTTACAAATGTAACAAATGGGCCAGTTACGATTGGTAGGCATGCGATAGTAGGTTCAGGAACGGTCATATTACCAAACATAAATATTAGTGAAGGTGTCGCTATTGGTGCTTTAAGTTTGGTTACCAAAGACTGTGAAGAGTTTGGTATCTATATGGGTATTCCTGCTAAGAAGATAAAAAATAGAAAAAAAGATTTGCTTGCATTGGAATCTGAACTGATTCATAAATGAAAAATATCAATTCAATAATTTTCAAATACTAGTTCAAAAGTAAATATCTAATTTAGAAATTTTTCAAGAATTAATAAGAGATATAAACTTACTATAATTTTGAACTAATAAGCAAATGAGAAAAATGAAAAACCCCAACCTTAAGATTAATATTATAGCTAGTTATATCAGTCAAATATATTTGATTGTCATTAGTATCGCTATTTTGCCTATTTATATTAAATATATGGGAGCAGAGGCGTATGGTTTAGTGGGTTTTTTCGCTATGCTGCAAGGTTTGTTTAGTTTACTTGATTTCGGCTTGACTCCTACGATTAGCCGTCAAACGGCACAATACAATGCTGGTAAAGAAACTACGCTAAACTTTAGACGCCTGTTTAGAGCATTGAGTCTGATATTTGCAGTAATTGCAATTATTGGTGGTGGAGCACTATTTTTATTAGATAACTATATTGCTACGCACTGGTTAAAATTAGAGGCTTTGAGCATTAACGACGTATTGTTCTGTTTAGAGGTAATGGCTGTATGTATAGCCTTACGTTGGATGACAGGCTTATACCGTGGAGTGATATCAGGGTTTGAGCAGATCGTTTGGTTAAGTATAGCTAATATTGTGATTGGTACTCTGAGATTTCCAGGCGCACTATTATATATGTACTATTTTGGTTTCAATATAAGAAGCTTTTTTGTTTTTCAGCTATTAATAGCATTATTAGAGTTTATTATATTGGCGACTAAAAACTATTTGCTATTACCTAAGACCAAAGCCAGAGATATAATTGGTTGGTCTATTAATCCGATTAAACCTTTGTTAGGGTTTGCTCTGACTATTGCAGTAACTTCTTCAGTTTGGGTGTTGTTCACTCAGTTAGACAAATTTATACTTTCTGGGATACTACCTTTAGCGGACTATGGCTATTTCACTTTAGCCGTACTGGTAGCAGGTGGTATATTACAGCTTAGTGCCCCTATTAGTGCCCCTATTATGCCACGAATGGCAAGGTTAGAAGCTGAGCAGCAGCATGATCAAATGCGCCAAGTTTATCTAGATGCTACGCAGTTTATAGCTATAGTAGTAGTTACTGCGGGTATTGTGCTTGCTGGGGTAGCACATTCTGTATTATATGCTTGGACAGGAGATGCCAATATAGCATTACAAGCAGCACCAGTCTTACAACTGTATGCGCTTGGTAATGCGTTATTAGCCTTGGCTGCTTTCCCTTATTACTTACAATATGCTAAAGGTAATTTAAAATACCATTTTATTGGGAATATTGTGAGTGTCGTTATTTTAGTTCCTACTATAATTTGGGCAGCTACACATTATGGAGCTATCGGTGCGGGGTGGGTATGGTTTTTAACTCAATTAAGTTACTTGTTATTTTGGGTCAGCTATGTGCATAAAAAAATTGAACCTACTATCAATATATTATGGTTTAAAAGTTTTTTACCTAGTATTGTAACAGTATCTATCTTTGTATTAGTAGCTACAAGTTGGATAGAACATTCTGGTGATCGACTTACTATTTTAATTAAAATTGTTTCAGTTAGCATTTGTAGTGTAATACTTGCAATGCTAAGTTCTATTCGAGTCCTAAATATGTTAAAAAAATATATTAAGAGATTTGT